>JBJKSR010000215.1:0-3973 GCA_046703965.1 Gammaproteobacteria bacterium
ACCGCGTACTGGATGGCCTTGCGCACCAGGCGCTCCGAGCCTTCGCGCGACACGGGCTTGATGCCCAGCCCGGAACTCGCCGGGAAGCGGATGCCGGTCACGCCGAGTTCGCGGCGCAGGAAGCTCACCAGCTTGCGGGCCTCGTCGCTGCCCGCCGGCCATTCGATGCCGGCGTAGATGTCTTCGGTGTTGTCGCGGAACACCACCATGTCGGTGCTGTCGGCGAGCTTGAGCGGGGAATCGACCCCGGGGAAGTAGCGGATCGGCCGCACGCAGGCGTATAGGTCCAGCGTCTGGCGGATGGAAACGTTGAGCGATCGGATGCCCTCGCCCACCGGCGTGGTCAACGGGCCCTTGATCGACACCACGTAGCGCTGCAGCGCGTCGAGCGTCTCTTCGGGCAGATAGTCCCCGTCATACAGCCCAGCGGCTTCCTCGCCGGCATAGGCCCGTACCCACTCGATGCGGCGTCGCCCGCCGTAGGCCCGGTCGACCGCCGCTTCCACCACGTCGAGCATGACCGGCGTCACGTCCGCGCCGATCCCGTCGCCACGGATGCAGACCACGACCGGATGGTCCGGTACGTTCAGGCTGGCGTCCGGGTTGACGGTGATCGGCTCGCCCGCGGCGGGCATCTTGATATGTCGATATTGCATGCGTCGGAAGCCGGATCGTCAATCCGGCTATTCTAGCTTACGAGGCCCGTGTTCCACCCCGGGAAAAACGGGGAAGACGCTGCGGCGCCGGTGCCGAACGGAGCGATGTGGGAGCGGCGGTCCCCGCCGCGAAGGCCGATCGAGCGCAGCAGTCTTGCGCCGGCCCGTCAATACCGGAGCAGCGCCGCACCCCAGGTAAAACCGCCGCCGAACGCTTCGAAGAGCAGCATCTGCCCGCGCTTGATGCGGCCGTCGCGCACCGCGATGTCGAGCGCCAGCGGCACCGAGGCGGCCGAGGTGTTGCCCTGGTCCTGGATCGTCACGATCACTTTGTCCATCGGCAGCTTCAGGCGCTTGGCCACGGCTTCGATGATGCGCAGGTTCGCCTGGTGCGGTACGTACCAGTCGATATCCTCGACCGTATAGCCGGTCTCGGCCAGGATCTTCTCGGCGGCGTTGATGAACTCGCGCACGGCGAACTTGAACACCTCGTTGCCGCGCATCTTCACGAAATCCGTGCCCGACTTGAGGTCGGCGAAGCCTTTCGATACCCCCGAGGGGAAATACAGCTTGTCGCGATGGCTGCCGTCGGCGTAGAGCTGCGTCCGAATGATGCCGGTCTCTTCCGACGGCCCGAGCACGACCGCACCCGCGCCGTCGCCAAACAGAACGCAGGTGGAACGATCCGTCCAGTCGGTAAAACGCGAGAGCGTTTCCGCCCCGACGACCAGGATGTGCCTGGCCTCGCCCACGCGGATGAACTTCTCGGCGATCGAAAGCGCGTAGATGAATCCGCTGCAGGCCGCCTCGCAACTCACGGCCGCGCAACCGTTGGCACCCAGCCGGTCCTGGATGATCGTGCCCACGTTGGGGAATATGAGATCGGGCGTCGTCGTGCCCACGATGATCATGTCGAGGTCTTTCGCGTCGATTCCGGCGGCTTGCAGGGCGGCGCGCGAGGCGCGTTCGGCAAGGTCCGCCGTGGTTTCGCCTTCGCTCGCTATGTGCCGCCGCTCGATCCCGGTACGCGCGCGAATCCATTCGTCGCTGGTCTCGACCATGCGTTCCAGGTCCTCGTTGGTCCAGACCTGCTCGGGCAACGCGCTGCCCGTTCCGATAATGCGTGCGTAAGGAACCCCTGATCCGTTCACTCGCCCGTCCCCCGATCCAGGCTGTCCGCGAGCGTGCGGCTGATCAGCTCGGGCACGCCCTGCTCGGCCTCGACCAGCGCCGAGTGTATGGCCATCTCGAAGCCCAGTTGATCGGCGCCGCCATGACTTTTGACCACGATACCGCGCAAACCCAGGAAACTGGCCCCATTGTAGCGCTGGGGGTTGAGACCGCGCCGCAGCCGCGACAGCGATGGCCAGGCGGCGAACGCCTGCAGTCGCGTGAATACGTTGCGCGTGAACTCTTCGCGCATCTTCTGGGCGATGTAATGCGCCGTGCCCTCGATGGCCTTGAGCATCACGTTGCCGCTGAAGCCGTCGGTCACGATTACGTCGACGACGCCCGCACTCAGGTGGTGGCCCTCGACGTAGCCCGTGTAATTCAGGTGCGAGTCCTGCAGGATCTGGGCGGCCTGCTTGACCCGCTCGTTGCCCTTGATCTGCTCTTCGCCGATGTTGAGCAGCCCGATGCGCGGGGAGGGATTGCCGTCCAGCGCGGACACCAGGGCCGCGCCCATGGCCGCGAACTGGACCAGGTGCTGGACTTCGCAATCGGCATTGGCGCCGAGATCCAGTACGTAGGTCTTGTTCACGAGGTCGGGAATGGCCGAGCAGATCGCGGGCCGGTCGATGCCCGGCAGCATCTTCAGCACGTAGCGCGCGGTAGCCATCAACGCCCCGGTGTTGCCCGCCGAGACACAGGCCCCCGCCTCGCCCGACTTGACCAGGTTGATCGCCACGCGCATCGAGGAGTCGCGCTTGTTGCGCAGCGCCTGGCTCGGCAGTTCGTCCATGCCGACCACCTGCGAGGCATGGCGTATCTCGATCCGCCCCCGCAATTCGGCGGACGCCTTGCTCAGGGCCTGCTCCAGCAGGTCGGCGTCCCCGACGAGCAGGATCCTCGCCTCGGGGTGGCGCGCCAGCGCATCGATCGCGGCGGGCACGGTCACGGAGGGGCCGTGGTCCCCGCTCATGGCATCGATGGCGAGACAAATTCCGGCGTTCACGGTGTTCCCGACGCCTGGGTCCGCTCGCCGCGCTTCCTGCGCGGGCTCACGGGTGTGGCTCAATCCTCGGGATGGGAGATGTCGACCACCTTGCGGCCACGGTAGTACCCGTCGACGCCCACATGATGACGGCGATGCAGTTCGCCCGTGGTGGCATCACGCGACAGGGTCGGGCCCTTCAAGGCATCGTGGGCGCGGCGCATTCCGCGCTTCGAGGGAGTCTTGCGATTCTGCTGTACGGCCATGGTCGTGGAGTGCTTGAAACCGGGATATTGTAGCGGAATTCCGCGTAAACGCCACCCCGGCGCGGACGGTTCGGGCCGGCGGCCCGGGAAGCGCCGGACGCATGCCCGGTCCCGCTCAATCCTTCCCGTCCCTGCGCGCGGCGTCGAGCGCCTCCCTCAGGCCGGCGAATGGTCGCCGGCTGTCCTCGCCCGCCGGCTCGCCGGCGCCGGAAGCCGCCTCGGCCGGGGCGCAGTCGGGCCGCGGGTGACCCGGCACGAACGGCAGCGCAAGCAGCAGTTCCTCCTCGATCAATTCACCGAGCGAGACCGCCTTGTCCGTTGCCTCCCGGCCGGAACCGGTTTCTTCGTTCCCGCCCCGGGACGATCCGTCGGCCCCAAGCAGGACCTCGACGGGCACTTCCAGCGTCAGCATGAACGGGCGCAGGCAACGCTGGCAGGTGGCCTCCAGCCGGGCTTCGAGGCGGCCGGTAACGGCCACGGCGCCGCCCGGCCCGGGCGCAAAGGACAGCTCGTAATCCACCGTGCCCGCCGGCTCCTTCCGGGCCAGCGCCTCCGCCAGGCGAGGCGCCAGCCCGGCGGCATCGGCCGTGCCGGCCAGGGTGCGGCGGCCGGCAGCCAGTTCGCGGGCGGGCAGGCGACGGTGCAGTGCAGGATCCGGCATGGCGGCCTCCGCGCAGGCGGAATCTTCAAAGTGCGGGCTCGAGACGGTATGGTATTCCCCCGCGATCCATGGAGCCAAGCCATGCGCCTGGTGCTCGCCTCGACATCGATCTACCGACGCCGGTTGCTGGCGCGGCTCGGGCTCGACTTCGACACCGTGGCGCCCGGGATCGACGAGGCACTCGCCCCCGGCGATACCCCCCGGCAGGCGGTCGACCGGCTGGCCGCCGCCAAGG
>JBJKSR010000216.1:0-4747 GCA_046703965.1 Gammaproteobacteria bacterium
GTGTACGCCTGCCACCGGCTCGGTAGCATGTAATCGGGCAACAGGCGACTCAGCGCGCTGCGCAGAGTTGCCGCGTTAACGTCGCTGTGTGCAGCCACATACGCGCAACAGATCGCCATGCCATCAAACTCCTGGCTCGGCGCCGCCACCACGGCGCTCTCGCGCAGACAATCGAGCGAGTGCAGCGCCGATTCCACCTCCCCGAGCTCAATCCGGTATCCGCGACTCTTGATCTGACTGTCCGTACGGCCGACGAAGTACACCAGTCCGTCGCTCCGACGCGCCAGATCACCCGTCCGATACAAGCGCCGGCCGCTCTCCGGCGAGTAAATAAAGGACCGCGACGTCGCCGCCGGCTCCCACCAGTACCCCGGACTCAGGCCCGCACCGCTAATGTACAACTCGCCGATTTCACCCTCACCCACCGGCTGCAGCCGTTGATCGAGCACGTACAGGTGCTCACCTTCACAGGCCACCCCGATCGGAATCTCCGTTCGCTCGTTGTCGGGGCACTCCGGAACCGAGTGATAGCTGCTCGCAATCGTGGTTTCAGTCGGACCGTAAAGATTGGTGAATTTCGCATGAGGCACGCGCTGCATCCAGTACCGAAGCGTCCGCGTCGACAGTACCTCCCCGCACCACATGATCCGGCGCAGATGCGGAAAATCGCCCTGCCGCACCGCATCAAATCCAGCCAGGTATTCCAACACCGCGGGAACAGAAAACCATTGCGTCAGGCGTGAGCCTCGCATCCACTCGACCAATAGGTTCGGCAATACGCTGCAGCGCGCCGGAACGATGTGCAACTCTGCTCCAGTCGCAAACGTCACGAACAGATCGAGCATCGAGAGATCGAAGTGCAAAGGTGCATGGCCTGACAGCCGTTCGTCCCGCCCAACTTCGAAGTATGCCGTGGCCCATACTATGAATGACACAACGTTTTCATGGGTGATCGCCACCCCTTTTGGGGTGCCGGTCGACCCCGAAGTAAACATGATATGTGCGACGTCGCGGGAGCGGCATGGCACAGGCGGTCGTCTCGCCGGTAACGCCAGGACGTCGTTGAGCCCGAATCGCGTTGCAATGGCCCCTTCTGGCGCCGACTCCTCGAGCCAACCGACTGCCCACCGTTTAGTGCGTGTCGGCGTGCGAATGACCTGCCGCAGCGTCTCACACACATCACCGGCGGCCAGCAGCCACTGGCTCGCGCAACGAGCTGCAATTCTAGCGAGGCGCTCAGGCGGACTCCTGGGGTCGAGAGGAACGTAGATGCCCCCCGCCTTGTAGATCGCCAGCAATGCCGCTATCGCAAGCGGCGTTTTCGGCATCAATAGGCAGACACGCTCGCCGCGACGCAAACCGCCGCGCCACAGGGCCTGCGCCAGACGATCCGAAAGAGCCTCGAGCTCCCCGTAGCTGAGCCGAGCCTCCCCGAGCGCTAGCGCAGGCGCCTCAGGCCGGCGCAGCGCCTGCTCGCTGACCCAGCTGTGCAGCAATCGCGACATCAGCGTGCCTGCGCGCGAATTCGAATGCGGTTCGAATGTGATCGAGATCCTCGGGATCGGACGGAATATCGGTGATGAACGTTCGATAGCCCATCGCAATGTAGCTCGCCAGCTCCGTCCCGACTTCGCGGTGGCTCCCAACCAAATACGGGCACATCGTCTTATAGTGCTCAAACGGCACCAGCCAGTACGGGGTGGTTCCATCGCTGACTCCGAGCTCCGACAACTGCCGATGCCATACGGAGTCCGAAACCTTCATGGCCAGCTGGTGAGTCAGCTTGCCTTTGCGGTCTTCAGGAAAGCGCCGGTGCGCGACATCCCAGGCATGGCTGGAATCCTCGCGCGCGATGATTCCGATGCGCAGTCCGCGCCGCTCGACCCTGCGGTCCGTCGCGCGCCATTCGTGCGCCGGACTCGGATATTGGACGGCGGTTGCGCCGATCGCCTCGGCGGTCTTGAGCGCAGCTTCCGAGGATCCCGCCATCAAGACTCCGGGGTAAAGCTCCTCGGGACATTGGGGCCGCAGCCGCAAGTCGTGCACCTGATAGAACGCTCCGTTGTGCGTGACCGGCCCGTCATCGCACAGCAACTGCAGGATAACGCGGGAGTATTCCATGAGCCGGCCGTAGCGCTGATCATGTGATGTCCGGTCGCCGAGCGCCGCCAGGTCATTGACAAATCCGCCCGCGAGCATATTCAAGTACACCCGCCGCCCATAGAGCGCCGCCAGGGTCGCAACAAGCTTGGCAACGGTGTAGGGATGCATGTAGAGCGGCTGGACGGCTACGAGCGGGCATAATGCGCGCGTGCCCTGAATGACCGCGTGCGCAACGAGCCACGGGTCCGCTTGCGAATTATCCGAGTAAATCAGAATGCCTCGGCAACCGGCTGCCTCACTCCAGCGCGCAACCTGGGTTACCTGTTCGATATAGCGCGCCGTACTCTCATGGGCAATCGGAGGCGCCGTGGAAAACAGTTCAATTTCCGGAATGTCTATACCGCTTTGCATGATGTTCTCCGGTCATTCGGACTCTGTGCGTTGCGTCTTCCGTGCGTCGCTTGCCACTACGCCCCGTCGCGAGATTCAGATACAGATTCTGGGTATCCCGAACCATACGCTCGAGCGAATAACGCTCCACAATCCGCTCGCGCGCCTGCTCACCGAGACGCTCAGCGAGCTGCTGGTCGGCCAGAATCGCCGTCATCGCCTCGGCGAGCGCGATTTCGTCGCCAGGCGGGACGAGAAGGCCATGCTCGCCGTGAGTGATGGCCTCCGCGGTCCCACCAACGCGCGTCGCCACTACCGGCACGCCGGCCGCCATCGATTCGAGCAGAGTGTTCGACAGACCCTCGCTCAGCGAGGGCAGTACTGACAGCGTAGCGTGGCGCAATAGGCGCGGTACGTCCTCTATGAACCCTGGCAGGCGCACATGTGCACCGATACCGAGGCTGCTCGCCACCTGTGCGAGCTTGCGCGGATACTCGTGGTCCTCGGCAAACACCCCGCCCCGGCCAGTAAAGCACTCCCCCACTACCAGGAATACCGCCCTCGGGAAACGGACGCTCACACGGGCTGCCGCCCGCAGAAACTGCTCGATTCCCTTATCCGGGTGCAATCTCGCCAGCAGCACCACAACTGGTGCTCCCGACGGCAAGCCCAACCTGGCGCGGAACCCCGGATCCGACCGGTCCGGCCTGCTATTGAAGCGCGCGACATCGACTCCGTTCGGAATCACGAGTATCCGCTCCGGACGAAAGCCTTGTTCCACCAGCCAGGTCTTGATGGCCTCGGCATTCACCACTACGCGATCGGCTAGCCGGCACACCATCTTGTGCACGTACTGCTGGCGCGGTGTGAGGTAGACTCCCATGTCACGTATCGACGCGATCACACAAGGCACACCCGCGAGTCTTGCTGCCGGGACACTGAATACGTTGGCGTAGAAGTTGTAGCTGTGCAGAACCTGAACGCGCTGGCGCCGCAACGCTGCTGCCAGCCGCAGCTGCTGCCGCAGCGTGCCGGGGGAATAAAGGTTGCGGATGCGATACTCTGGTATCGGGCCGTACTCCTGCTCGAGCTCCTCGAGCAGAGGTCCCCAGCGGCGCAGACAACCGAGGTTCGGCTCGAACCGCTCCCGATCGACACGCCGCAAGAGTGCCGCCACCTGCTTCTCCGTGCCCCCGATGCCGAACAGCGTCATGAACGTGCACACTCGCACACGTTCGGCGTCACTACTCTCGAGTCGCGCAAGCGCCGTCGCCTGACTCATGCAACTTGCCTTTCAGACCTGCGCCGGTCGAACTCCGACACATCCCGGGACCGATACCGCACACTGCGCCTTTCCGGGCGCGCCGCAATTGCGCCCGCCGCGACCGCCAATCCGGCGATGTAATAGAAATAGAACTCGTACGCGTCCGGATAAAACATGCCGGCAACCGCGAACCCAATGAGACTGACGGTCAGCCCTTCCCCCAGCAAGTGCAGCGACTGACTGCTGCGCCTGCGCAGTGCTTGTCGCGCGCTTCGGAAGCACTCCACCCACAGCAGCACGAACAGCACCAGTCCCGGGAGACCCAATTCCACTGCGTACTGCAGATAGACGTTATGCACTTCGGTCCAGGTCGGATGCGGGCCGCCATTCAGTGCGAGAATGTCCATGCCTATGCCCGCTCCGATCAATGGGTGGTATGCCACGTAATCAACGGCCGCGATGTACTCTGCCAGCCGCGCCTGCGCCGAGCCCGTGGGATCGGCTTGAACGTCAGTGATCGTCGCCAGGCGCGACATATATGCCCCAGGTAGCAATGGCAACGCCAACAGCAGCACTCCCATCGCCCCAAACACCAATGCTCGCTGCCCGCGCGCGAATAGCTTCCACAGATAGATGATGCTGATGACGCCCAGGACGAGGAATCCCGCGCGGGAGAATGTTGCGACGATCGCCACCGCGTCGAGAAAGATGCACAGTGCCAGCGCTGCGCGCGCCAGGGGCTTGCGGCTGTTCAAAAGCAAGGCGATGGTGAGCGGCAGGATCAGGTTCAACATCAATGCCAAGTCGTTCGGATTGGCGGTCAGTCCGGCGTCGTAGCCGATGATGCGATGCAACCCGTTGCTGACCTCTTCGCTCGAGAATCCACCGGAGAAGAAGCTTCTGATTCCGCTCAACGCGAGTACGAACGCCATGGCCGTCAATCCGACGGCCGCCTTCCTTAGTCTGGCCGGTGTGGTCACTACATTGGAC
>JBJKSR010000217.1:0-5611 GCA_046703965.1 Gammaproteobacteria bacterium
CCGTCGAGTACCTGGTTCATTACCGCGGTCAATCCTTCCTGACCGGGGCCCGCCGTCCCGGCCCGCCACCGGGCGGGACAGCGGTGCGGACGGGCGGACGTTCAGGCGAGGCCCTCGTCCCCGAGGACCTTGGCGACGTCCGGGTCGTCCTGCATGTTCCGGAAGAAGCGCTCCAGGTTGTCCAGGCCCGCAAGGTCGATCTTCATGGCCTTCGCCCAGCGCAAGATCACGAACAGGTAGGGGTCGGCTATCGAGCGGGTGCCGGCGAGCCAGTCGCGCTCTTCGAGCCGCTCGTCGGCAAGCTCCAGGCGCTGGCGGATGATCTGTTTCGCCTGGGCCTGCGTCTTCTCGATGATCGCTTCGTCCTCCAGGTAGCCGGAGGCGCCGAACAGCGGTGCGAAGGCGGTGTGCACGTCGGCATTGATGAAGGCGAGCCAGCGGTTCACCTCGGCGCGACCTTCGGGGGTGCCGTCGCCGCCGAGTTTCGCTTCGGGGTGGATGTCGGCCAGGTAGTTGAGGATCGCGGTGTTCTGCGTCAGGACCCAGCCTTCCATCTCCAGCGCGGGTACCTTGCCCGAGGGGTTGACTTCCAGGTAATCGTCCTTCTTCAGGTCGGCGTGGCTGAGCTGATGCGTGTCATAGGGCTTGCCGATCCATTCCAGCGTGATGTGGTCGGCCATCGAACAGGCGCCGGGCATGTAATACAACTTCATAAGATCTCCTTGTGTTCCAGTGGATGAAAATAGAGAAGGGTTGGCAATGAAATCGGCTTCAGGCGGCGGCGTCCTCCAGCTCCGGGTAGTCCACGTAGCCGTGTGCGCCCCCGCCGTAGAAGGTGGACGGATCGCCCTGGGCGATGGGTGCCGAGAGCCGGAAACGCAGCGGCAGGTCCGGGTTGGCGATGAAGGGGCGGCCGAAGGCGACCAGATCCGCGTCGCTGGCGGCGATCGCGGCATTGCCGCTTTCGCGGTCGTAGCCGTTGTTGGTGATCAGCGTCCCGCGGAACACGGTGCGATAGCGCCGCGTTATGTCCTCGATCGCGTTGGCGCCACCCTTGGCGTCGTTTCCGGCCTCGACCAGGTGCAGGTAGGCCGGCGGGTGGTTGTCGAGCACCCCGATCACGAAGTCGTAGAGCGCGGCCATGTCGCTGTCGGCGCCGATGTTGCCCACGTTGCCGGGCGACAGTCGCACGCCGACGCGGTCGCGCCCGATGGCCTCACCCACGCCTTCGACGATGTCGAAAAGGAAGCGTGCCCGGTTGGCGATGCTTCCCCCATACTGGTCCTCGCGGCGGTTGCTCGAGTCGCGCAGGAACTGTTCGATGAGGTAGCCGTTCGCGCCGTGCAACTCGACGCCGTCGAAACCCGCCTCCATGGCGTTCCGCGCGGCCTGGACGAAGTCCCGCACCACGTCGCGCACCTCCTTCGTGGAGAGCGCGCGCGGCGTCACCGTGTCCTTGAACCCGGCGGGCGTGAAGGCCTGGACGTGCGGGTTGATCGCCGAGGGCGCCACCGGCAGCTCGCCGCCGTGGAAGTCCGGGTGCGAGATTCGCCCGACGTGCCAGAGCTGGATGAATATATGGCCGCCGAGCTCGTGGACGGCGTCGGTGACCTTGCGCCAGCCGCGGACCTGGGCCGGCGAGTGGATGCCGGGCGTGTTGACGTAGCCCACCCCCTGTGGCGAGACCTGGCTGGCCTCGGTGACAATGAGGCCGGCCCCGGCCCGCTGGGCGTAGTACTCGGCGTGCAGCTCCGTCGGCGCATGCTCGGGGTTGTCCGCACGGCTGCGGGTCATCGGCGCCATGACGATGCGGTTGGGCAGGGTCAGCGGGCCGAGCTTCACGGGGGTCAGGAGGGGCTGTTGTTCGGTCATGGGAGTTCCTTTAATAGCAGTATATTCAAATATTTAGCAATTCCGATATTTCTTGGCCGCGTGCCAGGGACGCTGCCGTCGTCGCAGCGCCTCAAATGTTGACGCGTTGCATCATCGCTTCGGGATAGCGGGTCCCGGCGGCGGCATCGCGCGGGAATGCCGCGTCGATCGCGGCCAGATCCTCGTCGCCGAGGCGGACGTCCAGGGCCCCGATGTTGTCGTCCAGGTAGCGGATGTGCTTGGTGCCCGGGATCGGCACCAGGTCCTCGCCCTGGGCGAGCACCCAGGCCAGGGCCAGTTGCGCCGGCGTGCAGCCCTTCTCCTCCGCCATGCGCTCCACCGCCTTGACCAGCTCGAGGTTGCGGATGAAGTTCTCGCCCTGGAAACGCGGGCTGCGGCGGCGGTAGTCGCCTTCCTCGAAGTCGTCCGGGCTGCGGATGGCACCGGTCAGGAAACCGCGGCCCAGCGGGCTGTAGGGCACGAAGCCGATGCCCAGCTCGCGGCAGGTGTCGAGGATGCCGTCCTCCACCTCGCGGCTCCACAGCGAGTACTCGGTCTGCAGCGCCGTGATCGGATGCACGGCGTGCGCCCGGCGGATCGTGTCGGATGCCGCCTCGGAGAGCCCGAGGTAGCGGACCTTGCCGGCCTCGACCAGCTCGGCCATGGCGCCGACCGTGTCCTCGATCGGCGTCTCGGGATCCACGCGGTGCTGGTAGTAGAGGTCTATGGTGTCCACTCCGAGGCGCTTCAGGCTCGCGTCGCAGGCCTTGCGCACGTAATCCGGCTTGCCGTTCACGCCCTGGAACTCGCCGTTGGGCCCGCGCACGTTGCCGAACTTGGTGGCGAGCACCACCCCGGCGCGGCGGCCCTTCAGGGCGCGCCCGACCAGTTCCTCGTTATGGCCGGTGCCGTACATGTCGGCGGTGTCCAGGAAATCGATCCCGGCATCCAGCGCATGGTGGATGACGTCGACCGAGGCCGCGTCGTCGTGCGATCCGTAGAATTCGCTCATGCCCATGCAGCCCAGTCCGATGGCCGAGACCGTGGGGCCGTTTTGTCCGAGTTTACGGGTTTGCATGCTGCACCTCCTTTTACACGTCGGGTTCGGGACCCGGCCCTACCGGCGGGTCACAGGTCCTTCTGCAGGAATTCGCCCACCTTCCGCAGCGTCTCCTCGTCGCGCACGTAGAACGTCCACTGGCCGCACCGCTTGGCCTTGATCAGGCCGGCCTGCTGGAGTTGCGACAGGTACTGCGAGGCCGTGGACTGGGAGAGGTCGAGTTTCTTCTGGATTTCCCCCACGCACACGCGCCGTTCGCGGCATTCGCCGTTCGGCGCCGGACCGAAATGCTTGTCCGGGTCCCGCATCCAGTGCAGGATCTTGAGCCGCGACTCGTTGGCGAGCGCCTTGAAGATGGTTATCTCATCCATGCGTATCAATATATCACGAAATCTCGATATGTCAACGAAGCCACTGCGGACGATCTGCTCCGGGTCCGCCCGGTGTGATGCCCGGATCTGCCGTCGATAGCCGGGCCGGATCGCCCGTTCCGCGACATTCGCCGCCGATGGGTGCTATAACTGGACGGGCGACAGCGACCGCCCCGGGGCTGAAATGGACGGATACCTGGAGGACCTGCGAGCCGGCTTGCGCCAGCTCGTTGCCAAACCTGGCTTCGCCACGGCGGTGGTCCTTACCCTGGCCCTGGGCATCGGCGCCAACACCGCCGTCTTCAGCGCGCTCAGCGGCTATCTCCTGACCCCGTTGCCGTATCCCCATGCGGCGCGGCTCGCCCGCATGTACACCACGTTCACGAACCAGCCGGGCGCCGGGGAACAGGTCTCGCTGCCCCTCTACCGGGTCATCCGGAACCGGACGAAGGCTTTCTCGGCAACGGCGTTCTTCCAGCCGGCCACGGCGGTGCTGAAGCTTGGCGGCCACAGCCGCACGGTCTCCGAAGTGCGTGCCTCCGCGTCCCTGTTCCGGCTCCTCGGCGCACGTCCGGTGCTGGGCCGGGCATTCACGGCAACGGACATGAAGCCCGGCAACGGCCACGTGGCCGTCATCGGCAACCGGCTCTGGCGCAGCCGCTACGGCGCCCGTCCGGGCGTCATCGGAAAGCGCCTGCGCCTGGGCGGCGGCACGTACCGCATCGTCGGGGTGATGCCGCCGGGCTTCGCCTTCCCCAACCGTGCCACGGCGCTGTGGGTGCCTTACACGGTCGGACCGAAAGCCTATTCCCCGGTGAACTTCGGCGTCCTGAACCTCACCTTCATCGGCCGGCGGGCGCCCGGCGTAAGCCCCGGCGAAGCGGAGCACGAGGTCCGCCATGCAGTCGGCCTCTACATGCGCACTCACGTTTCCACCTCGCTGCGGGAAGAAGCGCACAAGATCGGCTTCGCTATGGCGTTCCAGTCCTGGCGCTCCCACCTCCTGGGGGACCGGGCGGCGATCTGGCTGCTGCTGCAGGCCGCTGTAATCGTGGTGCTCCTTATCACTTGCGTGAACGTCGCGAACCTCCTGCTTGCGCGACTCCTCGGCCGCGGGCACGAAATGGCGATGCGCAGCACGCTCGGTGCAACCCGCGCGGCGCTCGCGCGCCAACTCCTTGCCGAGGCCATATGCCTCGCGGTGCCGGCCGGGCTTGCAGGCGTCGGGTTCGCCTGGCTGGGCCTCCGGTTCCTGGACCGATCGTCGCTTGCCGCCGGAAACAGCGTCTTCACTATCGCGCTCGACTGGCGGGTGGGGCTCTTCGCGCTCGCAGCGGTCCTTTTCACGGCGATATTGGTGACCGTGCTGCCTGTTCGCCACCTCGCGAAGACCAACCTCCAGGCGGCGCTGCAGGACGGCGGGCGCACGAGCAGCGGGGGCCGCGGCAGCCGGCGCACCCGCCGGGCGCTCGTGATTGCCGAGTTGACGCTCGTCACGACGCTGCTCGCCGTTTCCGGCCTGCTGCTCCACAGCTTCTTCAACATGGAAGCCGTGAACCCGGGTTTTCGCCGCAACGACGTCCTGATTGCCAAGCTCCTCGTGCCGGCCCCCGATCATCCCGGCGAAAAGGCCCTGGGCAGCTTCAAGGAAACGCTTCGGCAACGGCTGGACGAATTGCCCGGTATCCGAACGGCGGCCATGACCTCCTATCTCCCTTTCTCGGCGGCGCGCGGCGGCAATCCGCCGCCGATCAACACGTTCTATTTCGTCGGCCGCGGGAGCCGGCCTTCACGGAAACTCCCCGGCGTCGCGGAACTCGTCGTCAGTCCCGGCTACTTCAAGGCGCTGGGCATCCCCGTCCTGCGTGGCCGCGGGTTCGACGCCGGCGACATGACGACAAGCCGGCCCGGCCGTGGCGCATCCTCCGTCATCATCGATGCGGCGCTCGCCAGGAAGTACTACCCTGGCCAGGACCCCATAGGCCAACAGGTCCGGGTGGGACTCGAGACCGGTCCCAAGCGCACCATCGTGGGCGTCGTGGCCTCCGCCCGATACGCCGGGCTGACCCGCGCCCCGATACCGACCCTGTACGCCGACGGCGATCCAACGACCCGGCGTGCGCCCGCGCTGGTGATCCACACGGCGTTGCCGCCCGCGGCGCTCACAGGCCCGCTGCGGAACCTGGTATCCCGCCTGGACCCGAACGTCGCGCTGTATGACGTCCACACCATGCGCCAACAGATATCGGACGCGATGCTAGACCGAAAGACGGTCATGGACCTGCTTCTCGCCTTCGGCGGCATTGGG
>JBJKSR010000218.1:0-6413 GCA_046703965.1 Gammaproteobacteria bacterium
GTCGCGCTGCTGCAGCCTCCCGCGTTCCGTCTGCGCATACCGTACAAACCGGTGCCGAGCGCAGGACCCGCCCGACACGCGACGGGCTCACCCGTGCGGCAAGGGCGGATCGGGCAGCTGGGCGCACCACCGGCACTTACCATTGCGCACTACGTCGCGCCGGTGTATCCGCAGGCGGCCGTGCGCTGGGGGTTGCACGGGCGCGTCGTCATGGCGTTGCTGGTGAATGCGCACTGGGGTGTCAAGAGGGTCACGATCCTGCACAGCAGCGGCTCGCCCATGCTCCAAAGGGCGGCCGTTCTGGCGGCACGGGGGTCGAGGTTCGTGCCCGAGATCGGCCGCGCGCGCGGGAAGCCGATCTGGGGGGTCGTGCAGATCACGTTCGCACCCCCACAGCGGCTGCTGGGCGTGTCCATCATCATCATGCCGTATGTCGCGATCGCCCGTGAGCTCGCCGCGGAAACCGCGAGGAACCACGGCCGGCATCTGCAGGCGCCGCCGACCGAGGCGGCCGTGCGCCGACTGCTGCGCAAGGTCATCACGGCATTTGCGAGCAAGCCCGCACGGCATGGGGAGCGCGGCCGTGACTCGCCCGAAGAGTCGCTCGAGGCGCAATTGGCGGCGTTGGGTCCACTACGGACCATCACGTTCCTGGGTTTTGTCCGTCATGGTGTGCAGGATGCCGCAGCGCGTACGCAAGGCACGCGATACCTGTTCCAGCGCTCGGTGACGAGATGGGAAGCGTATGCCATCAAGCAGAAGGGCGGCTCGTCCGTCTGGCTGGTCGCGGCGCGCGCCGGCGGCAGGATCGAGCGCATCGAAGTCGCGCTGCGATGAATCCGCCGCGTGACAGCGCAGCTGTGCCGGGCGCAGTGCTCAGGCGGCGCGCGCATCGGGCGCAGAGTCAAAAATCCGACGCGCTCTCTCAGGCGCCGAGCTCCACCCTCCAGGAAACGGATGCATCGGCAATGAGGGAGGAGCGGACACTGCAGTATTTGGTGACCGAGAGCTCGACGGCGCGAATCGCCTTCTCACGGGTCGTGCCGGGCGCCGTGATCGTGAAATGCAGTACGGCCGAAGCCAGGCGGCGCGGAATCGAGTCAACGCGGCTCGACTCGACGCGAATGCCGAGTGCATGAACCGGCGTGCGTTGCTTCTCCAGAATGGTGACGACGTCGACCGCGGCGCACGTGGCAATTGCCGCGAGCAGCACATCGAAGGGGCTCGGCGCGGTCTGCCCGGCGCCATCGATGCGTACCTTGGGGCCCTGCGCCCGGCCGGCCTCGAAGGCCTGCCCGCTGAGCCACTGCACCTCGATTGGCGCGTGAGTGACGGTGCCTGAGGGGGAATTGCTCATGTGCCGCTCCGATGAAAGCGCTCGATTCTAGGGAGTGGACTTGATGACGTCTACGGAATGGATAATCCCGTTCCAAAACGCAAGGGGACGGCGACGATTCGCGGCCTCGAGCAATTGGGTCAGCACGCGGACGGCATTCTGGTCAGATGATATACGTAGCAAGCCATATGCCACTGGGGCTCCCCCGGTGATCGAGAAGCCATGAACGCAGCAACCGGCCGGCCGCCAGCCGTGCGCGCGCTGCTCATTGACCCGCGCAGTAATCCGGATCGGAGCGGGCGCGCGGCGACGCAGCCCGACTAGGGCTTAATTCTCATGAAGTTGGCGCGGCTGCCCGGCGAGACAGGCAGGTCAACATGGCTTGGCGTCTGGCCCCCGAAATAGACTGTTTGAGTGGCGCTGATCGCTTCGGCGGCCGTTTGCAGTGCGACATTCTGATACACGTCCATGTTTCGGTTGAAGTCCGGAAAATTGCTGCTGGAGATGTCAAGCTCGATCCTGTGGCCGGGCTCGAAAATTTGACCGGTCTCCAACAGGTCTATGGTGAGTTTGTAAATGTGACCGGGAACGAGTCGCCTGGGTTGCGCGAGTCCATTGCGGTACTTGGCGTCGATAATGCCGCTTGCCACGTTGATCTGTGTGCCGTTCGGGTAGTCGTCGAGAAGCTTGGCGGTAAAGTCCGTATCCGGCGCCGACGATGATGCGTATAAGGTGACCCGGACGTGACCGGCAATCGTGACCGGCGTCGCAAGCACTGGGCTCCTGAGCGCAATGGTGTCAGCTCGCTGGTCAAGCGCCTGTCTGGAACCATCGCAATCAAGAATACTCGGCTGGCATGTCTGATTCTGAGCGCCGTTCGGTGCCACTCCCTGGCCGAAGATGAAATTGCCGCCCAGGGTCGGGGATGGGTGCAGCGGGTTGTAGCGGAACACGTAGCGGCCGGCGCGCGCTGGGCGGTGCGACGATGCGCCGCTCGGCGTTGCACTCAAGGTATCGCGGGGCCCTACAAACAGAGGCAGGACCTTGGTACCAGGGGGCGGGTAGCGCCGCGCACTCAGCCAATGACCGAGGATGTCGATCTTCTCGCCACCCTCGCCGGGATTCGGCGGACCGGCGAATGGCGCGATGGCGCCGCTGCCGCCGCCCATGACGAAGTAGCGGACCCGCGGCTGCCGATTGACCCCATTGTCGATGCCCTTCAGGTAGTGGTCGAACCAAGCGAGGGCCTGCAGGTACGGGTTGACGATGGCGTGCGGCCCGAAATAGCCGCTGCCGGCCATCGCGGATTCGCTGGCACCGTGAGTCCAGGGGCCAAGTGTCAGGGCGACGGGCGCCCGCGGGTCTCTGCGCAACGCCCGGCGGGCTGCCGTATAGTCGATGATCGTGCCGCCGAGGAACAGACCGTAGTAGTCGCCCAGGAATTCCGTGGGGACGTGAGGCCACCGCGACAGCAGCGGCACGTGATCGAAGCCGGGCTGATTCCAGTACCAGTTCTGGTTCTCGTTGCTGACCCAATCGTTGTACCAGGGGCAGGTGGCCGAGAGCCGTCCGATGTCGAGCGGTGTCTGCCGGTCCTCAGCCCAGATCTTCGCCGGGCTCAGGTTGGCGAACGGATTTGCGGCCCGCAATGGCGAGCCCGGCCGCACCCGTCTAGGCACGATCTCCGCACAGAGTGCATTCGCATACCCGACATCGTGCTTCAGCCTTACGGCACCGTCGCGGCATCCGCCGTCGTCATGATAATTGGCGCTCGCGATATAGATATAGGCAGCCCTCAGATCAGGTGGATTTTCGAGGGCGGTGTCGATGGCCGTGGCCGCCATGTACGACCCACCCTCCAGGGCGAGGCCTTCGTGGGCATTGAACCACGGCTGTCGGGTAATCCATTGGGCGGTCTGTAGGCCGTCCGCGGGATCATTCACGTAAGGATTGAACGTTCCTTCGGACTCGTAGACACCTCTGACGTCCTGCACGACATACACGTAGCCGTGGCTCGCGAAGAAGCGGCCCCTGTCGGCATTGAAACGCTTGCCATAGGGCGTACGGACGAGGATGGCGGGCCATTTGCCGCGCTTCACCGGAAGATAGACGTCGGTCGCCAACCGAATCCCGTCCGACATGGGAACCATGCGGTTGTGCAGGATTTTCACGGCATACGGGCCTCGCGGCAGGCGCGTCGTATTCAAGGGTCCGGGGAAGGGCGAGAGCGGCATCGATGGGTGCTGTCCGGAGGCGCGCGCGGGAAGTGACGCGCTCAGCAGCATCATGCCCACCGCGAACAGGGCTGCGGCGCCCGGCACTTGGAAACGTCCATGCCGCGGCCGTGTCCGACCGCTTGGCGAAGGCGCACTCATGGTCACAATGCTCAAGGGATCCCCCGCAACGTCAAACGAGTCGATGTGATGCCCCTACGGCAGTTCCTTGGCAGGTTCAGCAATTCACGACATCATGCTGAGTCTTTGCTCAAATGGCATCGAGGAGTGTTCCCGCTGCGTCGCGTAGTGTAGCAGCTCGTGAGGATCTCGGATTGACTCATGGGGTGTCCGGTTAGGTCATCGGCACGCGATCGGCCATCGGTCGAGATTCGGGTGAATTCGACTCGCGCGCTGGTGCCATTCGATTCGGGGGTGCGCGCCCGGTGCCGATCACGCATTGGCATGAAGCGGCCCGCGGGTTGTGCGTCTTCGAATGTCGCTGTGAGGCGGGTCTGGCGGACAGGCCGTTCATTGAAGCATTCGACGGCGTCTCGTTGTCGTGTGTCGCTCGCGGCCGCTTCGCATGCACGTGGCACGGCAGGCCCTTCGATCTCGTTGCCGGCCCGCCCCTCGCGGGTCGGGTACGAGTATCAGTGCAGCCATGCGCATCGCGACGTATCGATGAGTGTCCATCGTTGCACTGGAGCCCTCGCGCGCCCGAGGCATTTGAGGAGAGTGGTCGCGTGTGCACGAGCGGTGCGCTATCGCCCACCGACCCGTTTGCGCTGCGCTCTGCCTCGCGCGGCTCGCGGAGGCCGACTGGGGCTCGTGCAGATCGCGCTGCCCCACAGTGCCAGCGGCACGGTAATCACACTCTAAAGATGGTGCGACGATCGCGCTCGACATATCAACTGGTCTAGCTCGCCGACCGAACGGAACAACTGGCGAGTGATCCGCAGGAACAGGCGCATGAAACCGGGTATCTGGGCGGTCCGGCTTACACGGGTCGTCGGTGCCTTCCATGACGGGCACTCTGCGGTAATGCTGGTCTCGGCCATGCTGAGGCACAGCTTCCGCGATGCATCATTGCAGTCACGATCAGGCGTTTTTCGCCTCAGCAGTCGCTGTTGAATGAGACGCCAGCTCACACGTTGCGGTTAACGTTGAAATGACCTAACGATTGTCTCCTGGGCGCCTACGATGAACGGTCTGCGTCGCCACCTGCCAAAAAGACAAAATCGTTTGCCGAGCTACCTGAAAAGACCGCCTTCCTGCGGATAAGGCATGGAGGGCTTGCGCGGTTTACTCCTGGCCGGTGAACTTAAACCCCCTGTCCGCGATAGGAATAAATGGCACAGGGAAACGCTTGATCCAAACGTCATGATGCAAAGACACCTTGGGTAGACAGGTCCGCGCACGCAAGATTACTGGCTAGCCGGCCGTTCAATCGATTCGAGGTACCGCTTCACGCGCGGCCAGTCGCTGGGCCGCACCCAAATCTGTCGCAGGACAAATCCCGCTTTCCGTCGCCGGTCGCGTTCCGCCCGCTTGCGACGGGCCGCGGAACTGTCTGCAGGTCCCGTCATCGGTTATGGTCCTCTCTGAGAGCCCGCTCTTCCCCGCCCTGCGCGGCTTTCTGCGTTTCTCCCGCGTGGCGCTCTGTAATCAACTGTTTCAATCGGTCAACCGCAACGCGCAGCGTAGGGATGTCACCCTTGACGATATCCCAAATTCGATCGGGCTCTATCTCCGCATATCCATGCACGATGATATTCCGCGCGCCGATGACTTGGCCCCATGGGACGTCCGGTGCCAAATCTCTGGTCTTCTGGCTTAGCTTTCCGGCAGCCTCGCCAATCACCTCGACGTATCGTTCGATGGCGGCCTGCAAATCCTGATTGCCAAGAAACCCAGCGAGATCTACGCCCGACGTCGCCCGTTCAATTCGCGCGATGCGCTCTGCGATGTGTTCCAGATACTCGCCATCCCTGAACTGCTTGCCTCTCACAGCGGAACTGCCTCCGAATATGCCTCGTTGCGGATTCTCTGAGGCAGGTCAGCTGCAGGTACGACATCAACGGGGCGCCCGATGAGCGCCGAGATGTCGTAATTCATACCGCCGAGCGCGAATAAGTTGAGCCGGTGATCTGCGGGATCATCCACAAGGATGTCGAGATCGCTGTTCTCGGTGTCCTCACGTCGCGCGACGGACCCAAAGACCCGAGGATTCACGCCGCCGTAGCGCGTCACAATGGCCCGAATACCCTCGCGGTGAAGAGCAAGTGCCTCTGATGGTTTCATAAGCCAATCGTAGCTCAGTGACATGTCACAATCAAGCAGCCACCCGTACAGTAACCTGAGGACATATCGGACCTGGTTCAAGAGCTTCGCCAGGCCGGCTGCACGACGTCGATCAACGAAAGGCGAGCTATTCGGACAGCAACGTTCCAGCCACGGCTGCCCACTTCTCCAGACTCCTCGTCTGCCCGAACGCGAGCATCAATCTCATGGCATTCAATTCGCTAATCCTACTGTGTGGTGCCGAGCAAATCAGACTTTTGTGTGCGGGCGCTAAGAGTTGAGGTGGCGAAGCACACGGACGCCAAGGTTGCGCAGCAATGGATGAATGCCGTTCCGATAGATGGCTTGATTGATTGCGTTGTAGACGGCTGGTCAATCGGTGGCCCATTGGTTCAAGAAATTGCCAACGTCTATGTGGCATCGTGGACGGCGAGCCTCGAGGCGAAGTACGGCATGGGTGAGAATATTGCGGTCGAGGTGCTCATAGATCCCGACAGCGGTGACGAGATCGTTCGGTTGAATCAATCCTGAGGCTGCGACCCGAGAGTCGAGCGACCGTC
>JBJKSR010000219.1:0-4754 GCA_046703965.1 Gammaproteobacteria bacterium
GTGCATGCGTCGTTAAGGGCCGCAGGCCGATCGGATCGCGCCGAAGGCCTGGTGCTCCGAGATTCCGCCGGCCCGCTCGCCCCGCGTCTCAGGCGGCGCCTGCCGGACGCGATTTGTCGTCGCGCCAGATGGCGCGGATGGACGAAAACACCGCCGTCAACCCCGGTGCAAACGCTTCGGTCAGCATGTTGACCACGGCCACGGCGGGCACCATCCAGAGCAGCAATATCCAGCCGCAGGTCAACGTGAAGGCCCACGGACCGGCGCCCGGCGCAAGCTGCCCGCCGGCCACCGCAAGCAGGTGGCCGAGGTGGGCAATCGCGAAAATCGCCGTCAGCACGGAGAACACCAGCAACGGGAACCCCGGCATCAAAGCCATGGCCATGCGCCGGCGGGCCTCTCCCGGGATGCTTCTTTCGACGGCCAGAACGGCCAGCACGACGAGCCCGCTAACGAACAGCGCCCAACCGGCCCATGCGCCCGTCTCGCAGAGGAATGCGACGGAGGTCCCCTGCGCCTTGTAGAGGAGCATCTGGGGAATGAAAGCTACCAACACCAGATACAAACCGTTGATCAACGCCTGACGGCGCAGATAGAAAGGCAATCCGCCCTCCGTTACCTTGCGGTGGAAAGCGTCGTATTCGACCCGGTGCTCGCGAATCAATGCACCGCGGTAGCACAGGTATCTGGGGAAGGCTATGGGCCACAACACCAGGCAGCCGCCGAGCCAGCCGAATGCGCCCGCCCCGCCGAGATCGCGGTGTACCACGGCGACGTGCGTTTGCAGCATTCGGGGCAGTCTCAACACGTCGGCGAACACCCAATAAGACGTGCCAAGGTAAATGGCGATGGCAATGCCCGCCAGCACGATCTGATTCATATTCATGACTTCCGCACCTCTGGTTGCCGCCTGCGGCGAACTCGATATTGACGCTGGAATGCGCGCTCTCCAGATGCACGGAAATTATAAATCCGGGCGGCCGCTTGCGGGGCCGGCGCTGCCCATTGACCACCCGATTATTGATCCAGATCAACCGTCCGTCAGGTCTTGGAACGAGACGGGCGGCGACGGACCGCCCGTGTGCCGAACCGTCGACGCCGGCGCCCGTTGCCCCGGACCGCCGGACCGCGTCGCGTCAACGGCGCCGGTACAGAAGATGCCTCGTCCGGCACCGGGCCGTCAGTGCACGCGAAAAACCTCTAGGCGCCGGTGAAGTCCTTCTTGCCGAGTTCCACGCCATTGTGGCGCAGGATGTCGTAGGTAGTGGTGACGTGGAAATAGAAGTTCGGAATCACGAACCCCGTCAGGTAACGGTAGCCGTCCAGGGTCACCTCGCCGCTGCGCAGCTTCAAGGTGACCTGCTTGTCCTCGGTGCCGTCGATCTGTTCGGGTTTGAACGTCTCCAGGTAGGCGATCGTCTTGCGAACGCGTGCCGACAGCTCGGGGAAACCGGTTTCGTCGTCCTCGTACTTCGGCGGCTCCTGGCCCGACAGCCTCGCGGGGCAACCCTTGACCACGTCTGTCGCGATATCCACCTGGCGCGCCAACGGCAGCATGTCGGGATACAGTCGCGCCTGCACCAGCACGGCGGGATCGATGCCCTTCGCCTCCGCGTGCGCGGCACCCCGGGAAAGGATGGCATCCAGATTGCGCAGCATGTGGATAAACATCGGCAGCGACGCCTGGTACATGGACATCTTCATTGCGGTATCTCCTGGGGTTGATCGGCGGTTCCGGAGAAAACATTCTACGCTGCCACGTGTGCACGCCTGTGTGCCAAACCGGCTGCCCGCCGTATCGAAACACCGCCATCCGTGACTATTTCCGCCGTGGAAACCCGGTTTTGAGGGATTTTCCCGCCGGTGCGCTATCTATCTCCGCCGAAACGTGTTACAAAGACGCGTTATTTTGCAGTTTGTGACGTTCAATCACAGGCCACAACGATAACGAAGTTCGGATCCGTTTTATTTTTAGAGAGATTGCAATGTCACAGAACAAGTTATATGTCGGGAACTTCCCGTATTCCGTAACCGAAGATCAGCTGCGCGAGATTTTCTCCCAATATGGGGAAATTTCCGAACTCGCCATGATCATGGATCGCGATACCGGCCGCCCGAAGGGCTTCGGTTTCATCACCTTCACGACGCAGGAAGCGGCCGAAAAGGCGCTCGAGCAGAACGGGAACGATCTCGACGGCCGCCCGCTCAAGGTCAACACGGCCATCGACAAGCCGCGTGGCGGCGGCGGGCAGAACCGCAACCGCTGGTAAATCCGGCCTGATTCAGAGCCGCATCGACCGTGAAAGCCCCGCCCCTCCGGCGGGGCTTTCTGATTGGGCGCCCGCCGCAGAAATTGCATTATTATCTGGCCATGCCCCAGCCTCCGGCTTCGCCATGAATCTTCGCCCGACACTCCGGCTCTCTGCCACGGCCACGCTGCTCGTCACCGCCCTGTCTCTCGCCGGCCACGCTCGTGCGGCGCACCGGCAAATGCCCTCCAGGGATGCGTTCACCCCTGTCGTGGTATCGCGCATGGGACCGGCCCCGTCCGCCTTCCCCGGCACCGATGGCCTCTACCACCTGGTCTACGAACTGGAGCTGACCAACACCAAGCATGCGCCGGCCACGCTGAAACGGATCGACGTGCTGGACGCGAACCACCCCGGGCGCGTGCTGGCTTCTTACGAAGGGAAAACTTTGCTCGACAGCCTGCGTACGCTGCAGCCAGGCCCCGCCGAATCCGCGGTTATTCCATTCGACGAAAGCCGCCTGTTCTACATCGAACTCGCATTCAAGCCCGGTCGCGTTCCAAGTGCCGTCACGCACCGCTTGTCGCTCCTGGGCGCGGCCAGTCCGGCGCCTTCCACGCCCGCGACACCGCTCCAATACACCGTGGCAAGAGTCGAACTCGACCGGACGCCGATCGCGGTCATCGGCCCGCCGCTGGCCGGCCCGAACTGGTTGGCGGTCAACGGCTGCTGCAACAGCCTCCTCGTCCACCGGGGTTCATTCCAGGGCGTAAACGGCAGGCTGTATGCCGCCCAGCGTTTCGCCATCGACTACATGCGCCTCAACGACAAGGGCGAACTGGTCCACGGCGATCCGTCCAAGGTGCAGGATTACGTGGGCTACGGCGCGAAAGTGCTGGCGGTGGCCGACGGCACGGTGGTCTCCGCATCCGACACCATGAACGACCAACCGCCCGGCAAGCTGCCCAATCCCGCCGACATGAGCCTGGAAACCGTCGACGGCAATCACGTCATCATCGACATCGGCCACGGTCGATACGCGTTCTATGCCCACCTGAAGAAGGGCTCGGTCACGGTGCATGCAGGCGAACACGTCAGGCGCGGGATGATCATCGGGCGGCTCGGCAACTCGGGCAATACATCGGCGCCGCACCTGCACTTCCATATCATGAACGGCCCCTCCGCACTCGGTTCGTCGGGCTTGCCTTACGTCATCGACCGTTTCAAGCTTTCCGGCCAGGTCGACGTCGAACGCTTCGAGGAAAGCTCGGGCCTCGCCGGCCGCTGGGGGCACAGGCTGGCCCGGCCTGTTCCGCAGAAGGGCCGTTTCCCTCTGAATCTTGATATCGTCAACTTCCCGCGCGAGTGAATCCCGTCAAAAGTCTCGTCTTCGCAGCGACCCTGCTGCCGGCTGAAGCCGCGGCGACCGATTGGGCATCGAGCCCCCTGTTCCCGGAGGCATGGGGCTCGGAAGATTAGACCGATGGTTGGCGCGACCATTGAACCAGGGGCAAGCCGCGAGCCGGGCGCGCAGCTGGCACAGACATGATTCCGGTTCTCGTTCGCGGTGTCTGCGCCGCCGATCTCGACGGCATCTCACGCATCTGCAATCACTACATTGGCCACACCGTCGCCACCTTCGAGGAAGCCCCCGTGGCCGCCGCCACCCTGGCTGCGCGTATCGGCGAAATACGTGCCGCCGGCCTGCCCTGGCTGACGGCCGAGCGCGAGGGCCGGATTGCCGGCTATGCGTACGCAAGCAAATGGAAGGGACGCTGCGCCTACCGCCATTCGGTCGAGAGCACGGTGTACGTGGATCCGGGCGCGACGGCGCAGGGCATCGGATCGCGGTTGTACGAAGCGTTGCTGGAAGAGTTGCGTGAGCGCGGCATCCACACCGTGATCGGCGGCATCGCCCTGCCCAACCCGGCGAGCGTCGCCCTGCACGAGCGGCTGGGCTTCGAGCAGATCGCCCGCTTCCGGGAAGTGGGCTTCAAGTTCGGGCGCTGGATCGACGTCGGCTACTGGCAGCTCGTTCTTGGGGACGGCGGCCCTCGCAGCAGGCCTAGACCAGCGTCTTGACCGCCTGGATCAACGCGGCGGCGGTATCCTGGGCGTCGCCGTAGAGCATGCGCGTATTGTCGCGGTAGAACAACTCGTTCTCGACGCCGGCGAAGCCGCGTCCCTTGCCGCGCTTACACACGATGACGTTGTGCGCCTGGTCCACGTTGAGAATCGGCATGCCGTAGATCGGGCTCGACTTGTTGGTGCGCGCGGCCGGATTGACCACGTCGTTGGCACCGATCTCGAGTGCGACATCCGCGTTGGCGAAATCGTCGTTGATCTCGTCCAGGTCATGGATGAGGTCGTAGGGCACGCCGGCCTCGGCGAGCAGCACATTCATGTGGCCCGGCATGCGACCCGCGACGGGATGAATGGCGAACGAGACCTTCACGCCCTGCTCGCGCAGCAGCTTCACGAATTCCCAGATCTTGTGCTGCGCCT
>JBJKSR010000220.1:0-4762 GCA_046703965.1 Gammaproteobacteria bacterium
GTCGCGTTCCTCGAGCTGCAGGGCAATCAGGATGTAGGCGGTCGTCGCCACCGCGAACAGGAGATGGCCGAGGCTCATCAGGGGGATGGCCCAGAAAGCGATGAGGAACCCGACCATCAGGGGATGACGGACCAGGCGGTAGAAAGCGTGCTCCTTGAACCGGGGCGGCGTGTATTCGCGCCCGCGCATCCGCAGCCAGACCTGGCGCAGCCCGAACAGGTCGAAGTGGTCGATCAGGAAGGTGCTGATCAGTACCATGAACCATCCGAACGCGAATGCGGCGTAGAGCAGCCAGTACGCCCAGGGCGCGGTGACGTTCCAGACGGTGCCCCCCAGGGGGCGCCATTGCCAGAACATCAGGGCCAGGATCAGGCTGGACACCAACACGTAGGTGCTGCGTTCGATCGACTTCGGGAACCACCCCGTCAGCCAGCGCTTGAAGCCGCGGCGCGCCATGCCGCTGTGCTGGATCGCGAACAGCCCCAGCAGGAGGATGTCGATGATCCAGGCCACCGCGGCCGGGCTCGACGTCCCATGATTCAGGCTGGTTGGCGTCAGGAAATCACCGACGAAACCGACGGCATACAGGAACACCAGGAAAAACACCAGGTAGCACAAGCCACCATAAACAACTGCGAGTAAACCCCCCATGGATTTCAACCCTCACCGGAAAATGCCTCTCGATTATCGAATTCGGCGCCGGCACCGGCAATGACTTATACTCCGGGACATATGCTCCAGACGCCGCGGGGGGCCAGGCGGAGGGCATCGAAATGGCCGCTGACATTCTTTCCGACGTTTTTGCGCTGGTGCGGCTTACGGGCGCGCTGATGTTCCGCCTCGACGTGCAGGGCCACTGGTGCGTGGCCAATTCCATGACCGAGGCATCGACCATGGCCCGGTTGCTGCCGCCGGGCACCGACCAGATCATCGTCTTTCACGTCGTCAGCCAGGGCGAATGCTGGATGCGCCAACCGCCGGGGGACTGGGTGCATACCCGGACCGGCGATGCCGTCGTGCTCGCGCACGGCGCCGCGCACCAGATCGGAAACCGCCCCGAAGCCTCGCCGGTGCCCTTCCGCGACGTGCTGGGCGGACGTTCGTTCACCGAGTTGCGCGACCTGAGCTTCGACGTGGGGCCCGGCCCGCGGGTCCAGCTTGTGTGCGGCTTCCTCGGCTGCAGCAAACGCGCCTTCGCGCCGCTCTGCAATGCGCTGCCGGAATTCTGCAAGGTGACGCTGGGCGGGCGGGCACGCGAGCTGGTCGGCTACGCGCTCTCCGAGGCACTGGATGACCGGCCCGGCGCCAATACCCTGCGCGTGCGGATGGCCGAACTGCTCTTCATGGAAACGCTGCGGTTGTATATGCAGGCACTGCCGGCCGACGCCACCGGCTGGCTCGCGGGGCTGCGCGATCCGCTGGTGGGACATGCCCTGGAGCTGCTGCACAAGGATCCTGGCAAACCCTGGTCGGTGGACGTGCTGGCCAGCCAGACCAACGCCTCGCGCTCCTGCCTGGCGGGGCGTTTCCGGGACGTTATCGGCGAGCCGCCGATGCGCTATCTCACCCAGCTGCGCATGCAGATGGCATCCCGGTACCTCGCCCAGCGCTCCTGCAGCATCGAGCGGATTGCCGGGGAAGTCGGCTACGATTCGAGCGCCGCGTTCCAACGCGCCTTCAAGCGTCATTTCGGCACCCCGCCCGCCACCTGGCGGCGCAACGTCCGCGCCGCCGCCGACGCTCAGGCGTCCTGAGGCCCCGCCGGGACTCAGGCGTCCGTGGCCGGGATGCCGCCTCCCGCGGGTAGCACCAGTGTCACCGTCGTGCCGGCACCCACTTCGCTCTCCACGCGCACCGCCCCCCCGTGCAATTCCATGATCGACCGAACGAGCGAAAGCCCCAGTCCGCTGCCCTGGGGACCGTCGGCGCGCGCGGCATCGACACGATAGAAGCGGTCGAACAGGCGAGGCAGATGCTCTTCTGCGATGCCGCAACCGGTATCGCTCACGGCCAGCTCCGTTCCCTCCGGTCCGCGATCTGCAATCCGCACGTGTATGGCCCCGCCTTTCGGTGTGTGCCTGATCGCGTTGGACAGCAGATTGCCGATGGCGCGCTGCATGAGATCCGGGTCGGCGAAGCCGCGTGCCCTCCCCCGGCAGTCGATCGTCAGGTTCTTTTCTTCGGCGAGCGGGCGATAGTACTCGACCATGGCATCCGCCGCCTGGCGCAGACCGAGGTCCTTGCGGGCCAGGGGCTCACGGCCCTGCTCCACGCGCGCGAGGAAGAGCAGGCTTTCCACAATCCGCTCCAGGCGCGCCTGCTCCTCGAGCATGGATTCGATCACCCGGCGGTATTCCCCGCCATCCCGGGGCTTGGCCAGGGCCACCTCGCCCTCGCCGCGCAGGTTGTTGAGCGGCGTGCGCAGCTCGTGCGCGACGTCGGCGGAAAACCGCCGCAGGCCCTGGAACGCCCTGTCCAGGCGCTCCAGCATCGCGTCGAAGACGCGCGCCAGCCCGGCGAGTTCGGGCGGCCAGCGCCCGGGCGCGTCAATCCGGTAGCCCATCTGTTCGGCGGTTACCTTTTCTATGGCATGGGCTATCGCCCGCAACGGTGCCAGGCCGCGCCGCGCCGCCCAGGCGCCCAGCACGATCGCCGCGAGCGTGCCCAGGAACAGCACGACGAGCAGTGTATTGCGATAATCGGCGAGCACACCCTCGTCGCGCGAGACGTCGGCCGCGAGCTGCACGGCCACGGTCCTTCCCGTGGCCGCATCCGTCCCGAGGACGGTCGCGGCGGTCAGCCAGGCCCCGCCTCGCCGGACCTCCTTCCAGCGCGGATGGCCGGCAAAGTCCGTCCGGGACTGGATCGGCGGAAAGACCTTGCCCGGAAGCCGTTCATGCATGCCGGGGGTCTCCCCGATGACGCGCCCGTCCGCATCCAGCACCCGCACGTAGTACTTGCGGAAGCGCTTACTGGCGGTCTCGGCCACGATCTGGCTCATGAGCAACGCCGTGCTGTGGCCGTCGTCGCCGAAGTCCGTGCGCAGCTCCTGGACCTTGGCAGCCAGAAATTCCCCGTCCTCGGACTCGAAGCTGTGCGTAAGGAACCCATAAAGCGCCGCGCCGCACACGGCGAGCACGACGACGGTGATCATTGCATAGAGTGCCGTCAGGCGGAACGCGATCGAACGCGGCGTTTTCACGTCACGGCGTCCGCTCAGCCATCACGTAGCCGACGCCGCGCACGGTGTGTATCAGGCGCGGTTCGAACGACGTATCGACCTTGGTCCGCAACCGGCGGATGGCCACGTCGATGACATTGGTATCGCCCTCGAAGCGCATGTTCCAGACCTTCTCGGCGATCAGGGAACGGCTGAGCGCTTCGCCGGAGTGCGAGGCGAGGAATGCGAGCAAGTCGAACTCTTTGGGGCTCAGCGCCAGCTTGCGTCCCGCCCGCTCGGCCTGATGGTGAAGGGGGTCGACCACCAGGTCGGCCACCCGGTAGAGCACCTCCCGGGACGGCCCGCCGCGCCGGGCGAGCGCCCGCACCCGTGCCAGGAGTTCGGAGAAGGCGAACGGCTTGACCAGGTAGTCGTCGGCGCCGAGGTCCAGGCCCTTGACCCGGTCCTCCACGTCGTCGCGGGCGGTAAGGCATATGACCGGGGTGGTCTTGCCGGCCTTGCGCAACTCGACGAGCACGTCCCAGCCGTCGCGCCCGGGCAGCATGATGTCCAGGACGATCAGGTCATAGTCGCGGCGCAGCCCCGCCGCCAGGGCCTCACGTCCGTCCCGCGCCCATTCCACGTCGTAGCCGTGCTCGGCCAGGCCCTTGCGCACGAATCGTGCGGTCTTGGCTTCGTCTTCCGCCAGCAGGATCTGCATCGAGTCCACCCGCCCGGATACCGGTCGATGTGTTCAGGGGAATTGTAGGGCACCCCCCGTGCCCGTGCCCACGCGGGGCGATTGACAAAGGCCGCGGGCCGGGTCAGGATGATTCCGGGCGTTACGAGTCAACAACATGTCCATCTACAACCATGTACTTGTCGCGATCGACCTCGCACCCGATTCGACCGAGCTTATCCGCAAGGCGAAGGACGTCGCGGCCCGCAACGAGGCGCGCCTCAGCCTTGCCCACGTCGTCGAATACCTCCCCGTGGAACCGACCGGCGAAGTCCTGATGCCGCCCTCGCAGGACCTGGAGCCGGAGCTTCTGGAAGGTGCGCAGCACCAGCTCGACGAACTGGCGACGGCCAACGGCGTGAGCGAATGCGCGCGCCACGTCGTGCTGGGCAACACCTCGCGCGATCTCGCGCGGCTGGTGGAAGAGCACGGGGTGGACCTGCTGGTCGTCGGGGCGCACGAGCGGCACGGCCTGTCGCTGCTCGTGGGAGGAACGGAACGCTCGCTGCTGCGGCACGTGCCTTGCGACGTGCTGGTCGTGCGCCTGAAAAACGACTGAACGAAAGCCCGGGCGAGTTGCGAATTCGCGGTCCGGCGTCAGGCCTTATGGGACCGGCGCACGTAGCGGGTCCCCAGCAGAAAATCCCACAACGGCGTGGTGACGCCGAAATTGCTCTCCGCGTGATGATGATGGATATGGTGCGAGGCCGCCCAGGTCCGGAGCAGCGGGTTGCGGAAGCGCACGTGGTGGATGGCGAAATGGCTCAGGCCGTAGATCATATAGCCCACCGTCGCCGTGCCGGTCATGAAGAACACGAAGTCCGCGGGCAGGAACAGCAGGCATAACGCAGTGAGTCCAATCG
>JBJKSR010000221.1:0-2747 GCA_046703965.1 Gammaproteobacteria bacterium
GAACCTGGGTTGCGCCACGGGCCACCCGAGCTTCGTAATGTCGAACAGCTTCACCAACCAAGTGCTCGCGCAGATCGAGCTGTTCACCAAGCCCGGCGAGTACGAGAAGCAGGTCTACGTGCTGCCCAAGCACCTCGACGAGGAAGTCGCGCGGCTGCACCTCGCGAAGCTCAACGCGCGCCTCACGACGTTGAGCGAGAAGCAGGCCGCCTACATCGGCGTACCGGTGAAAGGTCCCTACAACCCGGACGATTACCGCTACTGAGCAAGCACATCCGGCTTCCCGGCGGCCGCGGCATCCGCGGCCGCCGTCACCGGATCCCGCGGCGAAGCATGAGCGCAAGGCACCGATGAGGATCACCTTCCTGCTGCCCCAGCGGGGCACCAAGCCGACCGGCGGACACCGCGTCGTCTACGAATATGCCAACGGCCTCGCCGCGCGCGGCCACGCGGTCACCGTGGTCCACGTGGCGGGACTGTCCTGGCGCTTCCAGCCCTTGAAAAGCATCCGCCGCCACGCGGTGGGCTACCTCAAGCACGCGCTACGGGGCGACTGGCGGCCGGACGCCTGGTTCGAGATCGACCCTCGGGTGCGCATGACCTGGATCCCGGCCCTGCGTTCGGTGTTCGTGCCCGGCGCCGACGTTTGCATCGCCACCTGGTGGCAGACGGCGGAGCGCCTGGCACGCTTCCCGGCATCGAAGGGCCGCAAGTTCTACCTCATCCAGCACCTCGAAACCTGGGGCGGACCCGAGGAGCGGGTCATGGGGACATGGCGCCTCCCGCTGCACAAGATCGTCATCGCGCGCTGGCTGCAGGAGATCGCCGCGGAACAGGGAGAGGGCGCGACGCATGTCCCCAACGGTCTGGATTTCAATCGTTTCGGAATGGATACCCCGCCCGCGGAACGCAACCCGGCGAGCGTGGCGATGCTCTCGCACCCGGCCCCCTGGAAGGGAACGGCCGACGGCCTGCAGGCGCTGGAGCGGGTCCGCACCCGGCATCCGGAGTTGCAGGTGGAACTATTCGGCGTGGACGCCCGGCCCGCAGGCCTGCCGGACTGGATCGCCTACCATTGCAATCCCGCACAGGAAGAGCTGCGCGCGCTCTACAACCGCGCCGCCGTCTTTGTCGCCCCCAGCCACTCCGAAGGCTGGGGACTGCCGCCCTGCGAGGCGATGATGTGCGGCAGCGCCGTGGTCGCCACCGACATCGGGGGCCACCGGGAATTCTGCGAGGACGGGGAAACGGCGCTGCTCGTTCCGCCCGGCGATCCGGGGCGGCTCGCGGAACGGATCGAATCCCTCCTGTCGGATTCCGGGCAACGTTGCGCCCTGGCGCTGCGCGGGCACGAACGCATCCAGTCGTTCACCTGGGAGCGGGCGGTGGAAGAACTGGAAAAGGCGCTTGCCTAGGCGGACTCAGGACCGATTGCGGAGCATCCCGGCACGCCTTCTCTGCTGATGCGAGAGCGGTCGCGACGACTCGTCGTGCAGCCAGCGTACGAACACGATGAGCGCCCCGATGACCGTCATCATCGACCCCGGCACCCAGATGATCAAACCGCCGATCTGCTGGTCGAGCGCCTGGCCGACGCCCCATATCCGCCCCGTAACATCGTAGGCCCGGTACAGATCCAGCCGCGTGAAGGTGATGTAGGCCCCAATTGCGATGTTCGGAAACAGCGTGCCCAGCACGGTCACCACACGCGTGCCATACCGCACGGCACCGGGACGCCCGCGGGGGTCGAAGGCCATCCACCAGAAAAAGAGACCGGTGATGAGCAGGACGATGTGCTGAAAATCGTCGATGGCCTCGTGGGTGACCGTCATGTTGAAAAACGGAGGCCATTGCCAGACATAGAAGGCCGCCATCCAGATCACCGCGGCCCAGAACGGGTGCACCAGCAGGTTCCAGGTCTTCTGCAGGGGTCGCGACGACACCAGCGGCTTCAGGACATGGGTCCGCAGCGGCCTCGGAAGGCCCGCGATCAGGTTGGCCAGCGGCACCGACAACGCCAGCAGCATGGGACCCACCATGCGGATGATCATGTGCTGGAACATATGCGCCGAAAACAAATGTTCCTCGAGCACGTCCAGCGGCGGCTCCACGGAAAAATGCAGGATCAGGACGCCGGCATAGAACGCCGCCTGGCGCCACGGCGACTCGCGCCGCCCGTGCCGGGCGCGGCGCCTGACGCCCGCTGCGTACCAGGCAATGACGATTATGGTGATCGCCGTGATCCACCAGGCCCAGCCTTCCATGAGATCGACCTGCGCGCCGTGCGCGAAGGCGGCGGGTGCTGCGAGCAGACACGCTGCAAGCAGGAGCGGCCGGAGGGCTCTCATGCCTCCCCCGCCCGTTCGACCAGGGCGGCCGCCAGACGCAGCGGCAGGCCCTCGAACCCGCCGTTCGACATAATGATCACGTCGTCTCCGGGACGCGCCTCCGCCAGGACCCGCTCCAGCAGTTCGCCGATGTCGTCGATCACGCTGAGGCGCGGACCGAGCGCGGCCAGCTCGAGCACCGGATCCCAGGCCAGGTCGGTCCGACGGAAGAGGAACACCCGGTCGGCCCCGTGCAACGCCTCGGCCAGCACCGCCCCGTGCACGCCCTGGCGCATCGAGCGGGAGCGCGGTTCGAAGACGACGAGCCGGCGCCGCCCGGGCTCGGTCAGGCCTTCCAGGGTACGTGCGATCGCCGTCGGGTGATGGGCGAAGTCGTCGTAGAGGCGTATGCCCCCGGCC
>JBJKSR010000222.1:0-14684 GCA_046703965.1 Gammaproteobacteria bacterium
CTCGCGCACCGAGAATTGGTTGTCCGGATTGCCGATGTTGTAGATGCGCCCGCTGGCTCCTCCGTTCTTGTTCTCGATGATTCGCATCAGCGCCTCGATGCCGTCGCTGACATAGGTGTAGGAACGCCGGCGCTTGCCGCCGTCCACGAGACTGATGGGATCGCCGCGCACGATCTGGCCCAGGAACTGGGTCACCACGCGCGAGCTGCCTTCCTTGGGCGTGTAGATGCTGTCGAGTCCGGGGCCGATCCAGTTGAAGGGCCGGAACAGCGTGAAGTCCAGCCCGTCGCGCATGCCGTGCGCCCAGATCACGCGGTCCAGGAGTTGCTTCGAGCAACTGTAAATCCAGCGCTGCTTGGGAATCGGGCCCAGGATCAGCGAGGACTGGTAGGGATCGAAGGCCTCGTCGGTGCACATGCCGTACACCTCGGAGGTGGACGGGAAAATCACCCGCCTGCGATGCTTGACGCATTGGCGAATGATCGGCAGGTTGGCCTCGAAGTCGAGCTCGAACACCCGCATCGGATCCTGCACGTAGGTGGCCGGCGTGGCGATGGCGACCAGCGGCAGGACGACGTCGCACTTCTTGACGTGGTACTCGACCCACTCGCGGTTGATGGTTATGTCACCCTCGAAGAACGAGAAGCGCGGATCGTCGGTCCATTCGGCGACCCGGTCGGTCGCCATATCCATCCCGTAGACTTCCCAGTCCGTGGTCTCCAGGATGCGCTGGGTCAAATGATGGCCGATGAAGCCGTTGACTCCCAGGATCAAAACTTTCTTCACGCGCCTAGTCTCCGAGCAATAAGGCTTCCCCGCCGGCTATCGCGGGTAGCGAAGCAGCAGTCAGGGGCTGGTCGTTGAGGGCGCATTTTAACACTTCGAAGCGCTCAGAATCGGCGCAATCAGCGTAAATCCGGCCATTTTCGACGTACAACGCGGGCTGGGGAAGACGCGCCGCCTCGCCCCGGTAATGGCTGCCCAGCAACGCCAGGCGACGGCCACCGGACAGCTCGGTAAAGGCGCCGGGGTACGGCGGGGCGACGGCGCGCACGAGGTTGTGTATCTCACGTGCGCCCCGGTGCCAGTCAATCCGCCCGTCTTCCGGCCGGCGGCGCCCGCAGTAGTTGCCGGCGGCCAGATCGAGCGGCGTGCGCGGCGCACTGCCGTCGGCCAGTTGCGGGGCGAGGCGCCACAGCAGGCGCTCGCCCGCGACGGTGACCTTGTTCATGACCTCCCCGGCGGTGTCGTTGGGCAGGATCGGCACCGACTCCCGTCCCACCAGGTCGCCCGCGTCGGGCTTGGCAGTCATGTAGTGCAGGCTCGCCCCGGTCTCGGTCTCGCCGGCAAGCACCGCCCAGTTCACCGGCGCCCGCCCGCGGTAGCGCGGCAGCAGGGAGCCGTGCAGGTTGAGCGCGCCCCGCGTGGCGGTCTCCAGCATGGCCGCCGGAAGCATGTGGCGATAATAGAAGGAAAAGATGAAATCCGGGCGCAGCTCCGCGAGCCGCGACGCAACGTCGGGCAATTCGTCCGGCCGCGGGGTGACGGTTTCGATTCCGTAGCGCCGGGCACACTCGGCCACGCTGGCAAACCAGGCGCCCTCGCCCGGATCGTCCTCGTGCGTCACGACCAGGCGCACGTCGAAGCCGCGCGCCAGCAGCACCTCCAACGAGCGCACGCCGACATTGTGATAAGCGAAGACGACCACGGTCGGGGACGGCGACGGCCCCTTACTCATCTTGCTTCTTGTCGCCGAGCATGGCGCGGATCACGAAGCGCGGGCGCTTCTGCACTTCCTGGTAGATCCGGCCCACGTACTCGCCCAGGATGCCGATACCGACCAGCAATACGCCGATGAAGAAGAATGCGATGGCGAACAGGGTGAACACGCCCTGGACGTCCGGCCCGTAGATGATGCGGTCGATCATCATCCACACAAACAGCGCCAGCGAACCCGCGGCGATCAGCACCCCGACCAAGGAGAAGATTTGCAACGGAGCCACGGAGAAGCCCGTGACGAGGTCGAAGTTGAGGCGGATCAGGCGCATCAGGGAGTATTTCGACTCGCCGGCGTGACGCTCGCTATGCGCCACGGTCACTTCGGTAGGATGATTCGCATAAAGGTAGGCCAGCGCCGGGATAAAGGTGTTGATCTCGCTGGTGCGGTTGATCGCTTCCACGATCTCGCGGGAATAGGCGCGCAGCATGCACCCCTGGTCGGTCATCCGGATATGGGTGATCCGCTCGCGCATGCGGTTCATCAGCCGCGACGCCCACTTGCGCCACAGCGCGTCGCGGCGCCGGCGGCGAATGGTACCCACGTAGTCGTGGCCCGCATCCATGGCCTCGAGCAGCGTGCCGATCTCCTCGGGCGGGTTCTGCAGATCGGCGTCGAGTGTGACGATGCGCTTGCCGCGCGACTTGGAAAACCCCGCCATGATCGCCGCATGCTGGCCGAAGTTGGATTGCAGCAACACCACGCGCGTCACGTCGGGACGCTTCTGGTACTGGTCGCGGAGAATGGCGGCACTGCGGTCGTGGCTGCCGTCGTCCACGAACAGCGCCTCGTAGGTTACGCCGAGCGCATCGAGTGCCGGGTAGAGCCGCTCGAACAGTTCCGCCAGCCCGGCCTCCTCGTTGTAGACCGGGATGACGACCGAGAGATCGACCGCCGCGTCGACGTGGGCATCAGTCATGCAGCACCCCTTGCAATGCATCGACGACACGATCCACGTCGGAGTCTCGCATTTCCGGGAACAGCGGCAGGGTCAGCGTCTGGCGGCCGATGCGGTCCGCATTGGGAAAGTCTTCGGGCCTGACGTTCAAATCCCGGCACACGCTCAACTGGTGCAGCGCCGGGTAATGTACGCCGGTCCCGATGCCGCGCGCCTGGAGCGCATCGCGCACGCCCTTGCGGTCAAGACCGAAATGCGGGTAATCGATGCATACCGCGAACATGTGCCAGGCGTGGCCCTCGTCCCCCCGCGCGGGCGGCAGCACTCCCTCGAGCCCGGCGAGCGCGTCGAGGTAACGATGGGCGAGCGCCCGCCGGCGGGCATTGCGCTCATCGAGCACGGCGAGCTGGTCGAGGCCGATGCGCGCACAGACGTCGGTCATGTTGTATTTGTTGGCCGGCATGATCACGTCGTAGCTCCCGTCCTCGAGCTTGACCTGCCCGTGGAAGCGCAGCGCACGCAGACGCTCGAGCGCCGCCTCGTCTTCGCTAACCACCGCCCCGCCCTCGATGGTGGTGAGGTTCTTGTTGGCGTGAAAGCTGTAGCAGATCACGTCGCCGAAGCTGCCGATGCGCCGGCCCTTGTACGAGGTGCCGATGGCATGCGCCGCATCCTCCACGATGCGCAGGCCGTGCTCCCGGGCCAATGCGTTCAGCGGATCCATGTCCACGGCGAACCCCGCGTAATGCACCGGCATGACCGCCCGGGTGCGCGGGCCCAGCGCGGCCTCGACTCGTCCCGCATCGAGGTTTCGGGTCTCCAGGTCCACGTCCACCAGCACCGGCGTCGCGCCGACCCGGAGCACCACGTTCAGAGTGGCCGCGAACGTCATGTCGGGCACGATGACCTCGTCCCCCGGGCCGATGCCGAGCGCGCGCAGCGACTCCTCCAGGGCCCCGGTCGCGTGGGTGAATGCGAGGGCCGTGCGCCCGCCCGCATATTCGCCGAGCGCGGCCTCGAAGGCGGCCACCTGGGGGCCGGTGGTGATCCAGCCCGAGCGCAACACCTCGGCGACGCCCGCGATGGTGTCCTCGCCGATGGCGGGCCGCACGAAGGGAAGGAAGTCCTCGCTCATGCCAGCCCCGCCCCGCTTCCGCTGCGTGCCACCAGGAACACGCCGATGATAATGACGATGATCCCCGCCCACCGGGTCAGATTCATCTGCTCGCCCAGGTACAGCCAACCGACGACGGCCGTCACGATATAGCCCATCGACACCATCGGGTAGGCGATGCTCACCGCGGTGCGCGACAGGGCCAGCAGCCAGAAGACCACGCTCACCACGTAGCACGCGAGTGCGATGATGATGTAGGGATTGACGGCAAGCGAAAGGCCCGCCTTGATCAGCGCCGGCACTTGCAGGCTGATGACCCCCGTATGCCGCACGCCCGCCTTGAGCAGGATCTGCGCCGCCGAGTTCAGCAGCACGCCGGCCAGAACCAGAAGAAATGCCACCCAGGTCATGAATTGCTCTCCGGAATCAATGCCACCCAGCGCGGATTCCCGGCCACGATGCGATAACGGATACCCAGCGCGCGGACCTGGGGCAGGACAGGCCGCGGCACGAAGGCCAGCCCCCGGGGGTGCGCCCGCCAAGCCGCGGCAAAGGCCTGGAGGGTCGAGAGGTAGCGCCCCTCGAGCGAATGGCGTGCATGCGTGATGCCGAACGCCAGTTCACCCTGGTAAGCCACGATGGTCATGGTTCGCCTCAGGTAAAAGGGCAGCGTCTGCTGGTAGCCGCCCACGGAATAAACCGGTATACCCGGACGATTATACGGAGCCACCGAGGCCACCAGGTCCCGGGTCGAGTACTCGGGGCCGAAAGCGGCGCCGCCGAGCATAATCACGCGCGTGGCCACCAGCCAGGCGGCAGCGACCAGGGTCACGGCCACGAGACGGCCCCCGCTCAGGAAAAACGCGGCGCCCCCGGCCAGCAGGACGAGCCCGCCGGCAGCCACGAACCAGGGGGTGAAGCGATGCAGGATCGCGGGATCGGTGCCGTGGATGAAGCGCGTGCCGAAAACGCCGACGAGCACGCCCGCGATGCCGGCGACCACCGACAGCGCCCACGCCGCCCACGGCGGATGCCGGTCCGCGTCGATCAGCCGGGCAACGAGCACCGCGAACGCGGGGATCACCGGCAGGATGTAGCTCGGCAACTTGGAGTGCGAGGCCGAGAAAAAGAGCACGATGAATACCACCCATAGCCACAGGAAGGCCTGCGCGCTGAACGGCTCGCGGCGCACCACGCCGTGCGCGCCACGCCACAACGCCCGCCCGGCGCGCCATAGCCAGGGCAGCATGGCCAGTGCAAGCAACGGCAGGAAATACCACCAGGCCCCAGGGCGGTGCGAAATCGGCGTCAGGAAGCGCAGGAACTGCTGCACCATGAAGAACTGCCAGAGGAAGTCCGGATTCTGGACCGATACCGCGACAAACCAGGGCAACGTGAGGAGCAGGAAAAACCCCAACCCCGGCAGCAGCCGCAACCGCCGGAGCAACCCCCACTCGCGCCTGAGCAGGATGTAGAGCACCAGCACGGCGCCGGGCAGCAGGATGGCGATCAGGCCCTTCGTGAGCACCGCCAGGGCGGCCCCGCCGTAGGCCGCCAGCATCCAGCCCAGTTCGGCCCGGGAGCGCGGCGGTGCGTTTTGGGCAAGGAGGAAGCCGAACAGGGTGAGGCTCATGGCGAACGCCAGGCTTGCATCGAGGGTATTGAAATGCCCTAGAAATCCGAAATAGAAACTGCCGGCAAGCACCGCGCCCGCGATCCAGCCCGTCCGGCGGCCATAGAGGCGGCCGGCGGCGAAGCCGGTCAGCAGCACCGTGAGAAAACTGGACAGCGCCGTCCACAGCCGCGCCGTCCAGTCATGCACGCCGAACACCGCGTAGGCCGCCGCGGTTGCCCAGTACTGCAGCGGGGGCTTCTCGAAATAGCGCAACCCGTCGAGCCGCGGCGTGACCCAGTTGCCGGACACCAGCATCTCACGGGGGATCTCGGCGTAGCGCCCCTCGTCGGTATTGAAGAGCGGCCGATGCCCCAGGCCCCAGAACCATACCAAGGCCAACAGCACGAGACAAATCAGGGCCGGTAAACGTTGGCTGTTAATGGAATTCTTCCCGGAACGGCACGGGTTCCCAGTATATCAACGCCGGCTTGGCTTCCGGCAACAGGGCGCGAAGCGAGGAGGAAGTTGGGTGGGCCCCAATGACCGACGAGCGACAAAGCCCTGGACACCGATGCCGCCGCCGCTCAGCGGCGGGAGTTGACGGCTATGCCCCCTATACCCAAAACCGACGTCAACGCCAGCACCCACAGCGGCAGGCTTACCCCGAGGAAGGTGTCGACGTGAGCGCAGTCACCGGAACCGCGCAGCACCTCGCGAATCACCTCGACGGGCGGCAGGTGATGGATCATGGTGTTGAGCGATGCCCCGCCGCAGGACATGATCGCGCCGGGGTGATGCTGGATGTAGACGTGCCGCGCCGAGACGAACACGCCGACCGCGGCCACGACCAGGATCAGCACGGCGTAGATCCAGCGCCCGAAGCGCTTGGGATTGTGCAGCCAGGCCACCAGGAAGACCAGGCCCAGGGCCGCCGTCGTGATGCGCTCGAAGATGCACAGGGGGCACGGGTTCATGCCGCGCCCGAATTCCAGGTAATAGGCGAAGCCGAGCATCAGCGCACAGACGGCGAAGCCGATGAAATTGCCCAGGCGGCGGATCATTTGCTTTCGGATTCGTGGGCGGGCTGCTTGCCGGCCGTGGTGGAACCGCGCACTTCACGCTCCATTCCCCGCAGACCGAGGTGACGAACGTCCTTGCCGTGCACCAGGAATACGATGTACTCGGCCATGTTCTTGGCATGATCGCCGATGCGCTCGAGCGCACGGGCGCACCACAAAACGGCAAGCTCGCGGCGTATCGTGCGCGGATCCTCCATCATGTAAGTGATGGACTTGCGCATCAGGCCCTCGTATTCGCGATCCACTTTCTTGTCCTTGCGTGCCATGCGCAGGGCGGCCTCGGCGTCCAGGCGCGAGAACGCCTCGAGGCCGGTCTGGATCATCTTGATGACCCGCTGCGCCATGCCTTCGAGCTCGATCAGATCGCCTTCCGCCACCTCGCCGTGTTCGTGCATCGTCACCGCCTGCTTGGCGATCCGCTCGGCCTCGTCGCCAATGCGTTCCAGGTCGGTGATGGTCTTGATGATGGCAATGATCAGGCGCAGATCGCTGGCCGCGGGCTGACGCCGGGCGAGGATGCGCGAGCATTGTTCGTCGATCGCGACCTCCTGGGCATTGACCTCGTGGTCCATGGCCTCGACCCGCTCGGCGATCGTCGGGTCGCCGGCGACGAGTCCCTTCATCGCAGTCTCGATCTGGCCCTCGACCAACTGTCCCATGCTCAGGACGTGGTTGCGCACTGCCTCCAGCTCTTCGTCGTAACGATGGGAAATATGCTGTGAAATGGTCATTGCCGCGCCCATCCCGGAAACTGCAGGAATTGTCGCATAGTGTAGCGAAAGCGGTTAATGCTTGTGTGACAATTCCGTGATGGCGCTCAGCACTTGCGCGTGTGCCGTCCGGGCCAGGGTGCGGGCGTCTTCGCCCGCGTGCTCGATCGGCGGCAGGAATTCGAGCAGAACCTCGGTGCGGCGGGTCCGGAGAAAACGCAGGCAGTGGGGCCCGAAACCTTCCTCCATCCGCATCGGTGCGAGGGCGGCACCGTCGCCCCCCACGTAGCTCAGCGCCACCGGCTGCACCGCACACCGGGCCACCTGCGCGGCGGCGAACAGGCGCGGCTTGAAGCGCAACAGAGGCTCCGGACCACTCACCGTGCCCTCGGGAAAGAAGATCACGCGCTCCCCGTCCCGGAGGCGGCCGATCAGGTTCCCGCCCAGGTCCTGGAAGCTGCGCAGCTCGCCGCGATTGATAAACAGGGTCCGCCCCCCGCTGCGGGCGAAGAACCCGAGCAGCGGCCAGTCCGCGATCTCGGCCTTGGACACGAAGGCGCCGTTGAGCGTCGCCCCCAGCACGATAATATCGATCCAGGACTTGTGGTTGCACGCCACCAGCACCGGCTCTCCGCAAGGCTCGCCGCTCACCGCCACACGCAGGCCCACCACGCGGGCGATAACCCGGAACCAGCGCTGCATGAGCCAGGCCTGGGCGGCCCGGTACAGGCGCGGCGGCGCCGCACGGGACATGACGGCAAGCAGCGTGGCGGCAGAAACGCTGGCGGGCAGGATGAGCAGCACGACGACACCCGCCCTGAACGCGCGGCGCATCAGCCAGGGGGCCAGCCGAGGCGGCGGCCGCCCAGCAGGTGGACATGCAGATGAAACACGCTTTGCCCGGCGTCCGCATTGCAGTTGACGACGAGCCGGTAGCCCGCCTCGTCCACGCCCTCCTCGGCGGCGATCCCCTTCGCGATCAATACCAGGCGCCCGATCAGTCCCGCCTCCTTGCCGGTCAGGTCGTTGAGGGTGGCGATGTGGCGCCTGGGAATCACCTGTACGTGCAGCGGCGCCTGGGGATTGATGTCGCGGAAGGCGAGTATCTCGTCGTCCTCGTACACCGTGTCGGGTTTGATCTCGCCAGCCGCCATGCGGCAGAAAAGGCACTCGGTCATCGTCAACCTCCGGTTTCGTCCACGCCCCGCCGTCCCGCGAAGGCACGCGCCAGCGTATTGCCATCGACGTATTCCAGGTCGCCGCCCACCGGGACCCCGTGTGCGATGCGGCTGGCCCGGATTCCGTGCCGCCGGGCCAGCTCGCCGATCCAGTGCGCGGTGGCCTCGCCCTCGACCGTGGCCCCGGTGGCCACGATCACCTCCTCTACCGCGCCTTCCATCCGCCCCTCCAGGGCCGGGCCGCCCAGTTGCTCCGGGCCGATCCCATCCAGCGGCGACAGTCGTCCCATGAGGACGAAGTAGCGACCGTGAAAGGACGTCGCCGCCTCGATGGCCGCGACGTCGGCGGGGCTTTCCACCACCACCAGCTCCCGCTCGCTGCGCCCGGGATCGGCGCACAGCGTACACAAGTCGCCGGTGGCGAACATCCGGCAGCGCTCGCAGTGGCCTATCGCGCCGGCAGCCTGTTCGAGACTGCCGGCAAGACGCGCCATTCCCTCGCGGTCACGTTCCAGCAGATGAAAGGCCGCGCGCTGCGCGGACTTCGGACCCACGCCCGGCAACGCCTGCAGCGACCGGATCAGTTCGCTCAGCGCGGAAGGGAACAGGTCGGCCATGGCGCCGGCTCAAAGCCCCGGCAGCAGGCCCGGCGGCAGCCCGCCCGCCATGTTCGAGTAGCGCTCCTGGATGGTTTCGCGCACGCGCTGCACCGCGTTGTTCATGGCGGCCGCCACCAGATCCTCGAGCATTTCCCGATCGTTCATGGCATCCGGGTCGATCTGAACCCGGCGCACCTCGAACTGGCCGGTGAGCGTGACACGCACCATGCCGCCGCCGGCTTCGCCGGCAACCTCCATTTCCGCCATTTCACGCTGCATCGCCTCGAAGCGCGACTTGAGATTCTGCATTTCACGCATGATCGCGCCAAAGTCGGCCGGCATGGATACCCCCGTACCAAGATCTTCGCAATCCGATTTTCAATTATAAGAGGAACCCCGCCGGAAATTCAGAGCCGCAACGCCCGGCAAAAAAGGCCCGCACGGAGTGCGGGCCTGTCAGGGCGGGTAACGGGCGGCGGATCAGTCTCCGCCCTCGGTGCGGATGAGTACCGCCTTCCACTGAGAGGGGTTGCCCGTCTTCGGGATTTTGGCGGCGAAATAGTAACGATGCCCCTGCTTCAGATCCAGCGTGAGCGTGACCATCTTGCGGGGCGAGCTGGTGGCCGGGGTCGACATGACCATCGGGCCCTGGTTGGTGTTGATGATTGCCTTGAAGCCGATGGTGTGAGAGCCCGGCTTAACCCAGAACGAATTACGGTGCGGGTTGGACAGGTAGTTGCCGTCCAGCCACACGATCTTGACGCGGTAGTAGCTGGGGCCGGGCGGCTGCGCCGTGGAAATGACGGCGTGCGGCTGGCTGGGGCTTACCAGCGACTGGTCGCCGCCGCCGGCAAAGGCGCAGCCCGCCGTCAGGACCAGCCCGGCGCCGAGTGCGAGGGTCATAAGGGATAGCTTGCGCATGCTCGATACCTCCGTTTCGACGAGGTCTCTTAACTATAGACCTTTAACCGGGAAATGTGTTCCGGCACGGCCCGGTCCGCCGGACCGGGGCGGCTTTCCCGCCGGTTTGCCGGGCAGCTTGCGCCCGTGACCGAAAATGGCGCAGTATGGGAAGGAACCGGATCGAATCCACCACGTGAACGCTAATGCCGCCTTCTCCCAGAGGGACTACGACGTCATACAGGAGTTGATACCGCGAGCGTCCGCGCGCTTGTGCACGTCCTACGCCCTGGCCAATCGCAATCTGCCCGACTACTACACTCCGGAAAACGCGTTCAATTCCTGGGGCCGCTATGCGGACAGCCTGGGCGAAGCCGTGCTGGCGCAATCGCTGCCGGCCGTCGAGTCGGCCACCGGCCTGTCCCTGTTCCCCGCCTATTCCTACCTTCGCGTCTACAACGAGGGGTCGGTGTTACCCAAGCACATCGATCGGCCGTCGTGCGAAATCAGCGTCACCCTGACGCTCGGCGGCAAAGCCCCCGGCCCATGGCCCATCTGGGTGGAAGCCCGGGGCGAAAGGCACCCCGTGACGTTGCCGCCGGGAGACGCGCTCGTCTACAAGGGCGCGGTGCTTCCGCATTGGCGCGAGCGCTTCGACGGGCGCTTCTGGGTCCAGTTGTTCCTGCACTACGTGCGCCGCGACGGGGAATTCGCCGATTGCCGATTCGACGGGCGAGACCGCCTGGGCCCCATCGTGCCCGGCCAGGACCCTCGTCGCACCAACCTGCACCGGCATTTCACCGCGAGCGATCCTTGCCCCTGCGGCAGCGGCCGCCGCTACGCCGATTGCCATGGGCGCCCGGAAGAGGGCTGAGAATCCGCCGTAGGGCGACGACTCTCAGGATGCGCCGGGGCCATCCTCGGGGCGCGCAGTTTCCGGCAGGAGCTCGGCGTCGAAAGTCTCGCGCAGCGCGGCGACGTGCGGATCGCGGGTGATCTTTTCGCGCAATTCCGATTCCCGTGCGGCCTTCTCGGCCGCCTGCCGGGCGGCCGGAGTAGCTCCCGCTTGCGCACCGACGTCGAATTTGAGCTTGAGCGGCCGCCCGAAATGGGCCGACAACGCCTTCTCCAGCGCCTTTTGCAGCCGGTCGGTGAGCAGATGCGCCTTGTTCTCGTCCAGGGCAAGGCGAACCCGGGTGTCGGTGCGCTCGACGAGTACGCAGTTCTGGGCCAGCTCGCGGCCCATGCCCTTGAGGTCGAGGGCGGCCACAACCGCCTCCCAGGACGTGTCGTCCGTGACCGCCGCCCGCGCCGGCGGGGCGTCTTCCGGACCCGGGGACGAGGGCGCGGGCGTTCGCCTTGCGGCGGCTCGCGGCGGCGAAGGGCTCGTCTCCGGAGGCGGCCCGGGCGGTGCATCGGCCGGTCGGAAGGCCAGCAGCCGCAAGGCCACCATTTCCAGGCCGAGCATCGGGTCGGAAGCCAATTTCACGTCCTCCTTGCCCTTGAGGACGATGTCGTAATCGAGCTGCACGGTTTCGGGCGGCAACGCCCGTGCCAGGGCATCGATGCGCTCTTCGGGCGCCCCTGCCGGCAACGGGGCACCGGCCACCACCTGCCGACGTGCGACCAGTGTCAGCGCCTCGGCCAGCGCGTCGAGCACGTCCTCGACGCCCGCCACGCCTTGGGCCAGCGTCCCTACCTGGGCCAGCACGCCATCGGCTTTCCCGGCCGCCAAGCCTTCGAGCAGGTCGTAGACGCGATCGCGGTCGGCAGTGCCCAGCATGGCCGCCACTTCCTCGCGCCTGAGCGCGCCGCCGCCGAAGGCGAGCACCTGGTCGAGCAGCGTGAGCGCATCGCGCATCGATCCGCGAGCCGCGCGCGCCAGTTCGGCCAGCGCCGCCGGCTCGGCCTCCAGTCCCTCCGCCTCGACGATGCGCGCCAGGGCGGCCTCGATCTCTGCCCCCGGCAGGTGATGCAGGGCGAACACCACGCAGCGCGACAACACGGTCAAGGGGACCTTCTCGGGCTCGGTGGTGGCGAACAGGAACTTGACGTGCTCGGGCGGCTCTTCCAGGGTTTTGAGCAGCGCATTGAACGCGCTCTTGGACAGCATGTGCACCTCGTCGACGAGGTACACCTTGTAGCGGCCCTCCGCCGGCGTATACGCGGTCGATTCCAGCAGGTCCCGCATGTCGTCGACGCCGGTCCGCGAGGCGGCGTCGAGTTCGATGAAATCGACGAAGCGGCCGGACTCGATGGCGCGGCAAGTCCCGCACTCCCCGCACGGCGTGGCGCTCACGCCGCGCTCGCAATTCAGGCACTGGGTGACGATGCGGGCAATCGTGGTCTTGCCGACACCCCGCGTGCCCTCGAAAAGGTACGCATGGTGCAGACGGCCCTGGTCGAGCGCATTGCTCAGCGCGCGCACCACGTGGGCCTGGCCGACGACGTCGGCGAAACGCTTGGGCCGGTAGCGCCGGGCCAGCGCGAGGTAGGCCATCAGCGCCGGCCCCCGGCTAGCCCGCATTTCTCACCAAGACTCGTCGCGAGCCGGTTCCAGGGTGCGGCATGCGCGGGGTTCGCGACCGAGAAGCGCGCAGGCGTAGTCGACACTACGTTGAGCACTTCGACCGAGCGAACGCCGCGCAGGGCGTGCCATGGGGCCGGCGCAGCAGAAGATTGGTGAGAAATGCGGGCTAGAAAGGGTGGCAACCCGCACCCGCTGGACCCCGGCACCCGAGTCCGCCGCTGCCGCTGCTCCCTTCCGGGCCTGACGGGGTTCACGGCATATCGTCGCGGGGAGCTGATGCGGGTCACCATTGAACTCCTGAATTCATCTCGTTAATGCTATCAGGCCCCGAACCGGCTGTCCTGCCGATTTTTCGAACCGAACAGCGTACTGCCTGCGCCCCTTTATCGGGATCACCGTCCCTCATGCTCCAAATGCTCTGTAAATTGGCTTTTGAAGCGTAACGAGCGGAGGCGGCTCGGACGCGCGCGGCGCGCAAAAGCCGCCGCATATATGGCGATCCATCGAAACCACCCGCCGAATCCAACCGATCTGCAGATTGGCCTCTGAAGCGCAGCGGGCGAAGTCCGGATTGGATGCCGCCCGAGCGCGGGAACCCCCGTGTACCTATCGGTACATGAGGATTCCGGGCACCCCCGGCACTCAATCCGGCAAGCGCGATAGGTTTAGCGGCCAATTTGGCGGAGAGGGCGGGATTCGAACCCGCGATGCGCGGTTAGCGCATACACGCTTTCCAGGCGTGCTCCTTCGACCGCTCGGACACCTCTCCTGTTTCTTCTGCGCGGGAGAGCCCATCGCGGCCGCTCCTGCAGGGATATCAGCTTACTCTCCCGAACTTCCGGACCCGGATTTGCTGGCCGGAACGCCGGCGCTCGCGGCCGCCGCCGCGGTCAGCGTATTGGGCGGGGTCACCAGGCACGCCTCATCCCGGCTCGGCGCGCCCTGGGGAGGGCCGCCGGGGATGTCGTAGCGCGTGCTGTGGTTGATCGGCTTGGCGCCCGGCGGGCGTTGCGGTTGCGGGAGGCTGCGCGCCTGATACCAGCCCGGCGGCACGCAGGAATGCGAGCAGCCGGCCAATCCGGCCAGAGCGCCCAGCATCACGATCAACACCAGTTTTCGACTCATTCAATTACTCCCAGCGCTTCGAGCGCGGATTCCACCGGGGCGCGGTGCGCTTCGGCCAGGCCCAGCAGCGGTTGGCGGATCCCGGTCCCGATGCGCCCCATCCGATGCAGCGCCCATTTGACCGGTATCGGGTTCGACTCCACGAACAGCGCGTGGTTCAACGGTCCCAGTTCCTGGTCCAGCGCATGCGCCGTGTCCAGATCGCCGCCGCGGGCGGCGTCGCACAGGCGCCGGATGCGCTCCGGCACGACGTTGGCGGTGACCGAGATCACCCCGTCCCCGCCGGCAAGCATGAAGGCAGCCGCCGTCGCATCGTCCCCCGACAGCAGCACGAACTCCGGCCCGCAGCGCCGGCGAAGCTCGCTGACGCGTTCAAGGCGGGCGCTCGCCTCCTTGATGCCCACGATATTCGCGACCGAAGCCAGCTCGGCCACCGTATCCGGCAGCAGGTCGGTTCCCGTGCGCGACGGCACATTGTAAAGCAGGATGGGGCAATCCACCGCATCGGCGACCGCGCGGAAATGCGCGGCCAGCGCCCGCTGGGGCGGCTTGTTGTAGTAGGGCACCACCAGCAGCAGCGCATCGGCGCCCGCGTTCTCGGCCCGGCGCGACATGTCGAGCGTCTGCTCGGTGGAATTCGAACCGGTGCCGGCGATCACCGGTACCCGCCCGGCCGCGGTCGCCACCGCCCGGCGCAGAAGGTCCTCGTGCTCGTCGCGCAACAGCGTCGGGGATTCACCGGTGGTGCCCGCAATGACCAGCGCCTCGGTGCCGGACCCGATGTGCCATTCGACGAGGCGCTCCAACGCATCCGTGTCGAGCGCGCCCGAATCGGTCATCGGCGTTACCAGCGCAACCTGCGATCCCTTCAATGTCATCATCCGTCCTCCTCGCCGGCTCAGCCTTCGTCCGGCGGTTCCGGGCGCAACAGCGGAAAGAGCAGCACCTCGCGTATGGACTCCGCTCCGGTGAGCAGCATCGCCACGCGGTCGATGCCTATTCCCACGCCGCCCGCGGGGGGCATGGCATATTCCAGGGCACGCACGTAATCGCGGTCGAACTGCATGGCCTCCTCGTCCCCGCCGGCGCGCTCGCGCATTTGATCCTCGAAGCGCCGCGCCTGGTCTTCCGGGTCGTTCAGTTCGGAGAAGCCATTGGC
>JBJKSR010000223.1:0-2557 GCA_046703965.1 Gammaproteobacteria bacterium
GGCTGGAGGCTGCCCCGTGGATGAGGCCCGGGCGGGTGGTCGGCGGCGGCCGCGGCACGGCACCGCGGCAGGGGTGACGGCGGGATGGCGCGAGCCGTCAAGCCTAACGGGAATTTCATGTCCAGAGCGGGAAATAATCCGCCACGCAGGAGGTGTGGCACTCAGCCGCAATTGTCTGAAAAACGGCGGCTTACCTCGCTGTTGGTGGCCTGAAATCGGCGAGGGATCCAACGTCGTCCACTGGCGTTCTTCTTGCAAACCCTACCGGCAGCCAGGGCCGGTCTTCCGGGTGCGCAACGTTCCTTACAACCCCGCGGAGCCTGCAGGAGCCTCACACCGCCCGGTCGCACGGCGTTCCGGGATGCGCGGCCATGCTCTGGTTTGGATCATGTTCGGGCCGGCGGCGGCGCAGCGGCCGGGTCCGGCGCCACGGACTCATACCGGGTACGATGCACGAGGTTCGTTCTGGAGGTAACCACATGAATGCGGTCGAACGCTTCTCTAAGATCGTCATCTTAACCGCCACGGTGACCGCCGTCGCGCTACTGCCGAGTCGCAGTGCGTTCGCCATCACGAGCTATGCGCGGCAGACGGGCCTGCCCTGCAGCGCCTGTCACACGATTCCGCCGGAGCTCACGCCGTTCGGCCGGTCCTTCAAGCTCAATGGCTACACGCTGACCGGTCTGCCGCAGGTGACCGCGAAGCGCTCGCACGAGCAGGTCGGCCTGACCATCAACCGGACGCTGCCCGTCGCCATCTCGCTGCCGTTCTCCTTCACGTCGACGGCCACGGCGATTCCGGGCACGCAGAACGCGAGCTTCTCCATTCCGCAGGAGATCGGGCTGTACTTCTCCGGCGCGATTGCCAGCCACGTCGGCACCTTCACGCAGATCACCTACGATCCGCGGGCCGACCACATCAGTCTGGACATGTTCGACGCGCGGTACGCGAACCGGGCGACGGTGGGCGGCAAGTCGATGGTCTACGGCGTCGACTTCACGACGGCCCCGACCATGGAGGACCTCTGGAACGACACGCCGATGTGGGGATTCCCCTGGATCGGCTCCGATGCCGCGCCCGGGGCGATGGCGGCCACGCTCATCGACAACACGCTGGCGAACGACGTGGGCGGCGTCGGCTTCTACACCATGTGGAACGACCACCTCTACGGCGACTTCACAGCGTACCGCACCGCGCACCTCGGGGCCGATCAGCCGACCGACGGCGCCGGCTTCCCCTACAACATCCGCGGGGTGATGCCGTACTGGCGCGGCGCCTGGCAGCAGACGATGGGCAACAACTACCTCGAGGTGGGGACCTACGGCCTGCGCGCCAACTCGACGCCGGATGCGATTGCCGGTCCGGAGGACCATTACACGGACGTGGCGTTCGACAGCCAGTACGAGCGGATCCTGCCGACGCTGGCCAACAACACCGTCTCGGTGCACACGACCTACATACACGAGGACTAGAACCTCGACGCCAGCTTCGGGATGGGCGGGGCGGCGCTCATCGCCCACAATCTGAACACGTACCGGCTCGACGGCACCTATCACTGGGGCAACGAGTACGGCGCGACGCTCGGCTACTTCAACACGTGGGGCACGGCCGACCCGCTGTGGTACGCGGCCGATCCCGTGGACGGCAGCGCGAACGGCAGCCCGAAGACGGATGGCTACGTCGCGCAGGTCTCGTGGTGGCCTGTCCAGAACATCGAGCTGACGCTACAATACACGGGCTACCTCAATTTCAACGGTCGCAGCACCAACTATGATGGCGCGGGCCGCAACGCGTCCAATAACAACACCGTCTACGCCAGAGTCTGGTTCATTTTCTGAGCCCAGGCGATTGACCGGACGTCATCGCACAATTTTGCGGAGGGTACGACGACAATGAAGCTCAAACCAAGCATCTGGATCATCACTCTGACGGCGGCGGTCTTTGCGGCCTGGGGCGTACTGGCGATGGGGGCGCAGTCGGTGGGCACGGGCACGCTCACCGGCACGATTCACTTCGAGGGCACCGCGCCGCCGCCCATGCTCATCAACATGGCCCGGGACCCGGAGTGCGTCAGCGAGAACCAAGGCCGCAAGGTCTACATTCAGGACGGCGAGGTCAACAGCAACCACACCCTGCCGAACGCCTTCGTCTACCTCAAGTCCGGGGTGACGGGGCACTACACGGCCCCGAGCACACCGGCCGTGCTGGACCAGCAGGGCTGCGTGTTCGTCCCCCATGTCCTGGGGATCATGGTCGGGCAGCCGCTGAAGGTGCTCAACAGCGACTTCACGACGCACAACGTGCACTTTCTGCCGAAGCACAATCCGCAGTGGAACGAGTCGCAGCCGCCCGGGGCCGCCCCGCTCTACCATTCGTTCGCTCATCCGGAAGTGATGATTCCGGTCGAGTGCAACGTGCACCCGTGGATGAAGGCGTATATCGCCGTGCTCGACACCCCGTACTATCAAGTGACCGGCAGTGACGGTACGTTCGACTTGAAAGACATTCCTCCGGGGACCTATACCCTCGTCGCTTGGCAGGAATACTACGGTGCGGT
>JBJKSR010000224.1:0-21841 GCA_046703965.1 Gammaproteobacteria bacterium
ACAGCCCGGGGGCAGGTCAGCCGTTGCACCTGCATCGGGGCCCGGCATTCGGGACAAATGGCTTTCGAAATATCCATTGGGTTCACTCGTTTTAAGGAAATATAGCCAAGAAAATTAATAATGTCAATATAAATATTGAGAAAATTAACTTTTAAATGGCATTTTGATGATTTTCCCAACTTCTCCGGCACCGGGGAGCCGGATTGGTCTTGTCCACTCCGCCCGAGGATGTCGCCCGTGCGTTTCGGGCTACCGGGTTCGTCCACTCATACGGCTCGGGAATCGGGGTTTTGCAGCAAGTCGAGCAGGTGACGCCAGTCTCGTATATTCTGCCGATATGAGAAGAGGACTTGCCGGTACCACAAGACGAAGGTTTTCGTGGAAGGGCCATGAGGCGCGGATGCGCTGCACGTGGTTGGCGGCCCTGTTGCTGTTGGTGTGCGCCCCCCCGGCTCCGGCCCTGAATCCGCGCAAGCCGTTCGACGATTACGGCAAGACGCTCTGGTCGATAGACCAGGGGCTGCCTCAGGTCACGGTGCTCAGCGTTGCCCAGGGCCCCGAGGGCTATATGTGGATCGGAACCGAGGCTGCGCTCGCGCGCTTCGACGGCGTGCACTTCCGCAGTTTTGTGCCGGACAACACGCCGGCGCTCCCGGGCGCGTGGATCCAGGCGCTCTACAACGACGGGCACGGCAACCTGTGGGTCGGCACCTACAAGGGGCTGGCCCGTTATCGCGACGGGCGCTTCAGCCGGATAGCCGCCCCCAACGGGACTAGCCCCTTCGTCCGCGATATCACGACGGCGCCGGGTGGGCGGATCGTCGTAGCCACGCGCAGCGGGCTGTTCGCGGTCCGTGGCGGACGGATGGTCCGCGATCCTGCGCTCGGCCACACGCGAACCGAGGCGCTGCTTGCCTGGCATGGGGCGCTGTGGGTTGGCGGTGTCGGGAAGGTATGGAAGCGCACCGCGCAGGGTACTACGGTGCTGCAGGCGCCGGGCGGCCCCAAGACGATCGTCAACAGCCTCGCCGGTTACGAGGGCGCCGTTTGGGCCGCGACCAGCCGGGGCCTGTACCGGTACGCCGACGGGCATTGGGCCGTCTTCAGTCATCGGCACGGTCTCGACAAGCGACCGATCCATACCCTGTTCGTGGATTCGTCGGGCAACCTGTGGGCCTCGATGGGTGCGGGCCTGGCCCGTATTTACCAAGGGCGCCTCGGCCAATTCGTCGGCAAGGACAATCCCGACGCCATCCCCGACGTCATGGCGATCACCGAGGATCGCGAGCACGACCTGTGGATGGGGAGCTACAGCAAGGGCGTCGCGAAACTCTGGAACGGGCACGGCCGCTGGCTTTCCCGTACCGACGGTCTGAACGAGGCATTGGTCTGGTCCGTGGCGCGGGCGCCGCAGGGGGGCTGGTGGGTAGGTACGCGCCGGGGGGTGGAGCGGTTCGAGCACGGCCGGTTCCATCTCGCGGTGCCGCCGACCGCGCTGCCGAATCCGGAGGCCTACACGCTGTTCGTCGACGGCCCACGCCTGTGGATCGGTACGCGCAGCGGGCTGGCCGTATTCGAAAACGGACAGGTGCACATCCCCTCCGGCATGGCGCAGCTTGCGAACACGCAGATCAGCGGCATCGTGCGCGGCCCGGCGGGCGACCTCTGGTTTGCGACCAACCTCGGGCTGTTCCGGCGGCACGCCGGCCGGCTCACGCACCTGGAGGCACGCGGCCGCGACAGTCCGCTGCAGTGCCGGCAAATCCTGTTCACCCGCAACGGAAGCCTGCTGGTCGGTACCCAGGTGGGCCTCTATGAGCGCGCCGGTAGCAAACTCGTGCCGGTGGCGGGTCACGGCCTGCCCGCCGGACTGGACGTGACCGCGCTGGCCAATCCGGCGCCGGGCGTCATCGTCGTCGGCACGCTGAGCGGAGACCGCCTGCTGGTCTCCGAGCGGGGCCAGTGGCATGCGGTCACGGGCAGCCAGGGGCTGCCGAGCAGCGCGCCCTTCTTCATGACCCGCGACAGCAGGGGCTGGTTCTGGGTGGCGGGTATCCGCGGGCTCTACCGGTTGCGCTTCACGGCGTTGCTCGCCGCCGCGCGCGACGCGTCGAAGAAGCTCGACCCCGAGTACCTGCTCAGCGAGCGCGGAAACTGGCGGGGCAGCCAGAAAGGCTACTGCTGCAACGGGGCGGGCAACGCCAAGGGACTGCTCTGGGACCACCGGCTATGGCTCCCGACGCGCGGCGGGGTCGCCGTGGTGGATACACGTGACATTCATTTCAACAAGGTGCCGCCCACCGTTCTGATCCAGGCCGTTCGCATCAACGGCCAGTGGGAGCGTCTGCCGCTGCCGGACACCCTGCAATTGCCCGCCTCGGCCCGCAACCTGGCGTTCCGCTTCACGGCATTGAGCTTCCAGAGGCCGCGCAGCGTTCGCCTGTGGTACCGGCTCATGGGCTACAACGAGCATTGGCACACGCTTGAGGACCCGACGCGGCGTATCGCTGCGTACACCAATCTTCCGTCCGGGCATTATGTCTTCCAGGTCCGGGCGGAGAACGACGTGGGCGTGCCGTCCTCCCGCGACGCCGCCTTCGCGTTTTCCATCGCGCCGCATTTCTACCAGACCTGGTGGTTCTGGACGCTGGTGGGGCTGATCGGGGTTGTATTGATCTATGTCGGCTACCGGTTCCAGTTGCGGCATCTTCGCGCGCAGCGCGGCCGGCTCGAAAAGCTGGTCGAGACACGGACATCGGAACTGCGCGAGGTCAACGAACGCCTCGAAGAGGCGAGCCGTACCGACCCGCTGACCGGACTGAACAACCGGCGCTACCTGGGAATGCAATTACCCAAGGATCTCGTCTGGTTCCGGAGGCAGCTCCAGAAGGGCGAGGATGGCGAGAAGGCGATGGTCTTCGCTCTCATCGACCTGGACAATTTCAAGCGCATCAACGATTCGCTCGGTCACGATGCCGGCGACGAGTTGCTGCGCCAGTTCGCGGACAGGCTGCAGGACACGGTGCGGGCCGGCGACTACTGCGTGCGCTGGGGCGGCGAGGAATTCCTTATCGTGCTGCGGCCCTTGCCGCGGGACGAGGTGGTCACGGTCGTCGCGCGGATTCAGAAGACCATCAGCCGGCCGTTCTCGCTGGGCCAGGAAAAATCGCTGAGCCTGACCTGCTCGATCGGGGCCATCGAGCACCCGTTCGTGGACAACGACGCGGATGCGGTGCCGTGGGAGACCCTGGTATCGCTGGCCGACCTGGCCCTCTATGCTGTGAAATCCTCGGGGCGCAACGGCTGGGCGATCCTGCGCCCGGGGCCGGCGTTCGATCCGGCGCAAACGGTGGCGCACGCCCGCGACGACTTCGGTGCCGCCCGTGACCGCGGGGAGCTGGAGATGGTGGGCAACAGCGCGACTTCCGAAGCAGAATAGCTGACTGGGTTTTAAGGCTCAGTAAACATATGCGGTGCATCCTGCGATTTGTATCGAAGCGCAGGCTTGACCGGCGAAAAACCCCCCGCATCAGGCTACAATCCGGCGAGAGCGGGGGCATTGGGCTTCCTGCATCTGCCCGACCTGCATCGACCGCGTTCAACTGAAGGGGAGAAACGATGTTCAGGATCAAGCACATAGACCAACTCGTGCTACGTGTGGTCGATGTCGATTCTATGATGACGTTCTACATGGACGCGCTCGGATGCACGCTGGAGAAAATCCAGGAAAAGATCGGGCTGTATCAGTTGCGGGCCGGGACTTCGCTGATCGAACTGGTGCCCGTGGATGCGAAGCTCGGGAAGATGGGTGGCGTTGCGCCGGGCAAGGAGGGCCGGAACCTGGATCACCTGTGCCTGAGCATCGAGCCGTTCGACGGCGAGGAAATCCTCGAGCATTTGCGTGACAAGGGCTATGACGGCGGACGGGTCGAGTCGCGCTACGGCGCCGAGGGTGAAGGGCCTTCGATCTACGTAACGGACCCCGAAGGCAACGTGGTGGAACTCAAGGGACCGCCCTGGAAACGGGGCGTCTGATCGCCGGTGTTGGCCGCGTCAAGGTCCGCGAATGGCTTCGCAGCATCTCAATGACTTTCGGGGTTCCAGCCAAGATCCATATGCATTTTGACGCGCGTCGTGAGGAGTGACTGGAACGGCCGCGTCTTGCGGATGGGATCCCACGCGGGGTCGAGCTTCAACAGTGGAATGGAGACGACGGTGCCGGCCGGAGTCTGCAGCAGTTTCTTGAGCAGGGCCACGGCCTGAGCAGGCTTGTGCAGCCGGGCATAAATCTGGGCCAGAGTGCCCATATTGTCGGGGGTCAAGAAAACATCCTTGTTCAACGGGGACAGATTCACCGCGCGCTGCCCCTCTTCTATTGCCAGCCTGCTATTGCCGATGTTTGCATAGGCCAGGCCGATTTTCGCATGCATCAAGGAGTTGTTCGGCGTTTTCACCAGAGCCGCCTGCAACTCTCTTATCAGGGCGAGGTTTTTGCTGCGAGCTATCGTTTTGTGCCCGCATAACCTCTGTGCCTCTGCTTGCAGTGACAGCACGAGCCATGAAGGGAACTGGCCGTTCGCGTGCATTTGCGAAGTGCTTGCACAGGCCCCGGAAAAATCGTGGGAAAGTATCTGGGTCTGCGAAAGCGCATACAGGACATAGAGATTCTTCTTGTAACGGTCGGGTATGGCATGGAGCTTATCCAATGCTTTGCCGATCTCGCCCATGAAGTTGTACTGGTAAGCGATGTTGGTGAAGTCGATGGGAGAGTTCGGCTCGATCGCAAAGATCTGTTTGTCGATTTCCAACGCCTTCCCGTAACGTCTGAGCGCCATATACGTCAGTGCGAGATTACGCAGTGCGAATATGCCGCGGGGATTCAGCGAAACGGCTTTTTCCATTTCCTGAAGGGCCATCCTCCAGTTGCCCTGTCGCCGATATACCGAGCCGATCGTCATATGCAGGAAAGCGTCCTGGGGCTTGAGTTTCAGTGCTTTCTTGAATTGCCGCATTGCCGCGGCATAGTTGCGCTCCCCCCAATAGAGGACATAGCCCTTCGCGCTGTGTGCCTGGGCGAGGTTCGGGTTGAACGTCAACGCCTTGGTGGCGGCATCTTCGGCCTCCAGCAGGCGCTTCTGCGTATGTTGGCCCAGGTAGTTGTACGTTATGCTAAGTGCATAGGAAAGCTGTGCATAGGCCAGGGCGAATTTCGGATCGTGACGAATGGCTCCCCGGTAGTCGCTGATGGCGCTGTCGAGTATGCTCGGACTGCCCGACAGGAAGAACTGGTTGAGGGAGCTTTCTGCCCGCAGGAGAAGGTCGTAGGCCTGCGGATCACGGGTGGTTGCAGCCTGAATTCTCTTGCGGACCGATGGCAGCAGCTTTATCCGCAACTGATCGGCAATTCGTTGCGAGACATCGCTCTCGACATTGAAGATGTTGCTTAGCGTCCGCGTGTATGCCTTTGCCCAGATGTGTTGATCGTTTCGGGCATCGATCAGCTGCACGTTGACCAGTACCTGATCGCCCGATTTCTGGACGCTGCCTTCGAGTACGTTTGCGACGCCGAGTTCCCGGGCGATGGTGCGGAGGTTTTTAGGATGGCTCTTGTAAAGGTCGGCCGATGTCCGGGAGATCACCTTGAGACCGCCGATATCGGCGAGCCTGGTCAGGATCATGTCCTGAATACCTTCGGCGAAGTAGGCGTTGCCCTTGTCCGTGCTGAGGTTCTCGAACGGCAGCACGGCGATTGATTTGGCCGATATGCGGGCTTTTCCGGCGTGAGCGCCCCACTGCCAATATAGAATAATGCCCGCTGCGATGAATAAGGCACCGGCAGCGGCCAATCCTCCGACAATGAGGAATGGCTTGCGTCTCTTGTCCGTAGAAGGGTCCGTCTGCGAAGGCTGAGGGTCGAAGTTCTGCGCCTTGACATCTGCGACAAAGCGGTAACCCTGGCCGCGCACGGTCTCTATGTAGCGGGGCGGGTCGTCCTCGTCGCCGAGTGCCTTGCGCAGGGCGCTGATTCGCGAGGTCAGGCTGTGCTCCTCCACGATGGTATTCGGCCACAGATTTTCTATGAGGTCGTTGCGTGATCTCAGGCTACCGGCCGATTCCACCAGCAACAGGAGCAGGTCGAAGACCTTGGCGGTCAGTGGAACGAGTTCGCCGTCCTTCAACAGCCGGCGTTCATTTCCCTCGAGAGTAAATGGCCCAAATTCAAATAAACGTTTGGGCCTTTTGGGCATTTTTCCGGTTGACATGGAGCTCTGAAAGGGTTCGGGACTGAATCGGGACCTAATTTACACGCACACCGGACCTAGTCAAGAGGTATCTGGCCGGCGGGCCTGCCAGGCTGTCACAGGCCCGTCATGGACTCGTGCGCCATCGGCTCGATGGCACGGTTCGATGGGGCAACCATGTGTGTTTAGGGGCCGTCCGCGGCAATGAATACGCGCCGAGAATATTCATTTGAGATGAGGGCGGGGCCCTCGGCCCTGTGGATGACGACGACGCCATCCAAACTCATTGGGGTAGAAAGGTTCCGAAATTGGGACGATTTTGACTGGAGACGCCAATTATGACGAGTCGAAACTGGGATATCCGTATCAGCCTGGGGTCCGCGCTCGCGTTGACCGCTCTCGCGCTACTCGGGCTGGCGGGAACCGCCCGCGCGGCCATGATGCCGAGCGCGACGGTTGTCAAGGCAACGCATCATGACCTGTCCAAGCCTTTGGCCGACATCCGCTACAGCCTTTCTCCGATCATGCAGAAGGCGGTCGGAAACAGCCCGTTGTCCGCGCAACGGATAAATACGATTCGCAAAAAGCTGATCAAAGACGGCTTGATCATGGCTCCCAATTCGGCGTCCGTATTATCGTCAATAGCTGCCGCCCCGCTCGCGGGCGCACGTGTGCCGGCAAGCGATCCAGTACTCCAGGCCGCTGCGCCGGAAACCCAGACCGGTGGTTTTACGGCGCCGATACTGAGTTTCGATGGCCTGGGGGAGTCCACGAACCCGGTTTCGTCCGAAAGTGAAACTCCCGATACCAGTGTCGCAGTTGGAATGAAATATGTCATCGAAACGGCGGGTAGGAACCTGGCGATTTACAACAAGACAGACGGGTCCCTGGTGCTTGGCCCCGTGGATATCCAGGCGCTCTGGACTGACTTCGGGGGAAAATGCGAAAGGGGATTCATGCAGCATGCCACCGTTGTCTATGATCAGCTTGCGCACCGCTGGATTTTCCAGGCGGGCATGCCCTTTTCTTCCGCCTATTGCGTGGCGATTTCGGTAACCAACGATCCTACCGGTTACTACGAGCGTTATGAATGGGACAATATCGTTCCTTTCGGCACCCAGATGGGATACAGCTTCCTCGGGGTGTGGCCGGATGCTTACTACGCAACTATCAATGGGGTGTCGGGCTGGCCGGCAACCATTACCCACGAGTATTTCATAGCCATTGACCGCAGCGCCATGCTCCAAGGCAAGGCAGCCGGCATAGTCGTCTTCGATGAGCCGGAATCGACGGGTGCGTATGCCGATCTGCCGGCCACCCTCGAGGGTTTGACGCCTCCGCCGAGCGGGGAACCGGGGCTTTTTGCCAACTACGTAAGTCCGAACCTGTTCGGCAGTGGCCAACCTTATGCGTTGGCCTTGTGGAAGATGCGCGTGGATTGGAACACCCCGTCGAATTCCACATTGACCGGGCCGACGGATATCACGGTGCCGGCCTTCAATGACATGTTGTGCGCGAACCAGGCTGCCTGTATTCCCCAGCCGTATCCCGGTAAATTGCTCGACGCGATGTCCGACCGCCTGATGCCCGGCCTCGATTACCGGAATTTCGGAGGTCATGAGACGCTCGTCGTCAATCAGACCGTTACGGCCGACGCAGCCGGCAATCCGCCGTCGGGCATCCGTTGGTATGAACTGGATACGTCGTCTGCCGGTGCCGGGGATTGGTCGCTGGCCCAGTCCGGCACCTACGACCCGGCAGACGGGCTGAGCCGCTGGGTGGGGTCGATCGCCATGGACCACAGCGGAGACATGGCGCTCGGGTACAGTGTTGCCGGCACCAGCACGGCACCTGCCATTGCCTATACCGGGCGCCTGAGCAGCGACGCCGCCGGCAAGATGACCGAGCCCGAAACCACCCTGGTGAGTGGTTTTGGCGTCGAGACCGAGGAAAATTCCTGGGGCGGGCACTCGTCCATGACCGTGGATCCCGCTAACGGTTGTAACTTCTGGTTTGGAAACGAGTACTACCAGGCGACCGGCGGCTACTACTGGTCCACGCATCTGGGTGTATTCAAGTTCGGCAGCTGCGTGCCCACCACTGTGAGTACTGTGCAGGGCACGGTGACCAGTGCCGCGAGCGGCCAGGCCATTGCGGGTGCGGCGGTCGCAATTACCGCCGACGGCATCGTTACGGATTCGGACGGCAGCGGCTCGTACCAGATGAAATTGCCGGCCGGCACTTACTCGGCCACCGCTTCGGATTTCGGCTACCTGCCGCAGACCATCTCGTTGACGGTGTCCGCCAGTGGCAACGTCACGGGCAACTTCGCGCTTCAGAAGGCGCCGACCGCAACCCTGTCCGGGCACGTGACCGACGGCTCCGGCCATGGATGGGGGCTCTATGCGGAGGTGCAGGTCGGCACGCCGAAGAATGGCATCGTGGCTGACGCATGGACCGATCCCGCGACGGGCGCCTACAGCGTCACTTTGCCCAAGGGCTTCGATTATACGGTGAGCGTGACGCCTTATCCGGACGGGTATATTGTGCCGGCCCCGGTGTCGGTCATGCTCAGCGGCAACGAAGTGCAGGATTTTTCGCTGACGGCGGACAATACCTGTGCCGCACCGGGCTACGCATTTTCCAGCGGGTTTGGCGAGGACTTCAACGGGTCGACGTTTCCCCCCTCGGGCTGGAGTATCACCAACGCGGTAGCGGGATCCCAGGAAGTCTGGAATACCAACACGTATTGGGGCGATCCCAATTGGACCGGCGGTACCGGCGAGGCTGCAACGCTGGATTCGAATGTCGCCGTGAACCGGTTCGGCAACCCCGGTTCGTATGACAGTTCCCTGGTCAGCGCGCCGATAGCAGTGACGAGTCTTCCGGCCGACCCTTTGCTCAGGTTCAAAGCGAGTTATGCGGCGAACTTTTTCCTGAACTCGTTCGAAGTCGATATCAGTGTGGACAATGGCGCCTGGACGACGGTAAAGAGCTGGGGTAGCACCGAGCAAGGTGCCTTCATGTCACTCCCGGGCGCCAATGAGCAGGTCGACCTGGGTCCCTTTATACCGGCCAGTGCAACCAGTATCCGCCTTCGATGGCGTGATTCCGATCCCTATTGGGGGGACGACTGGTATGCGCAGGTCGATGACGTCGCAATCGGCAGTTGCCAGCCCGTCGCGGGCGGGTTGCTGGTCGGCCACGTCACCGACGCCAATACCGGTACGGGCCTGGCGTATGCCAGCGTCACGGACGGGAACGGCGACACGACTTCCACGGTCCCGGCGCTCGCCACTGCCAACCGGCCCGCGGGCACCTACATGATGTTCCTGAAACCGGGGCAGTACTCGCTTACCGCGACAGCGCCCGAATATGCCCCGGCCAGTGCTTCCGCGAGCGTCGTGAACAATGCTGTCATTACGCGCAACCTGGACCTCGGGGCCGGTCAATTCTCGGCAACGCCGGGGACGCTGACGTTGAATGCCGAAGTGGGCATGCAGAAGAACGAGCAGTTGGTGATCGCCAATTCGGGCTCCGCAGATGCGTATTTCGTTCTCCAACCGATCAATGCGCCCGCGGAGGGTACCGCGCCGATGCAGGCGGTAGGACCCTTTGCGCCGTCTCCGAGCTATGCGAGCGGCGCCGACTTCACGGGTTACTCGCCCGTGCAACCGCCGTTGAAACCGGGTAGCGGTACGGCCTCCGTCGAGGTCCAGGCGGCTGCGTCGGAAACCGCCGGGACCGTGGTGGCAACCTTCAAGTCGCCTATCCCGTTCTATGGCCTGGGAATGGATCGGCAATCGCAATCAGTGTGGCTGTCCAGCCCGTCATACGATTATTTTGGCGGTGACGACAGGGACCACCAGTTCCTGTTCGACGGGACCCCGACCGGAAAATCCATCAATGTCGTGTTCCCGGGGGCGTATTTCATGGCCGACTCCGCGTTCGACGACGTGACGGGCATGATGTGGCAATTATCGGTAGATGCGCCTACCAAGAATTTCAGGTTGGGCAGTTCGCATATTTATGAACTGGATCCGCGCTCCGGGTTGCCGACGGGCAGGAGCATCTTGGTCCCCAGTCCCCAGCCTGAACGTGGACTTGCCTACGACCCGGTCAGCAACACCTGGTATGCCGGCGATTACAACAGCGGCGCCATCTATCATTTCAATGCATCGGGCAAGCTGCTCGATTCGAAGCTCGTGGGATTGCCGATTTTGGGCCTTGCCTACAATCCGGGGACGGGACACCTCTTCGTCCTGGTCGCCTATGGCGCGCACGCGGTTTATGTGCTGGATGCAAAACACGGGTATGCGCCGGTGGGTGCGTTCGACATCAAAGGCTACAACTCGTCATCGGCCGGTGCCGGCTTGGGTTACACCTGCGACGGCAACCTGTGGATCAGCGATTCCGCTGACAGCGAGGCCATAGAAGTGGCTTCCGGCGAGACCGGCTGGTGCGCGATTCGCCACATCCCGTGGCTCTCGCTCGCGCCCGCGGGCGCGACGGTCGCCAAGGGCGGTTCGGCCGCCGTCACGGTGAGCATCGACGGCACCGGTGAGAAACCCTTCACGACGTCCACCGCACAATTGAGACTCGTCGGCGACACGCCGTACGGGGTGAAGACCATTCCGGTCAAAGTGACCTGGACTCCACAGCCGGTGGCGTTGGTGACCACCGTGAAGGCGAACCCCAACCCGGTCGTGGAAGGCAACTATCTGACCTTCGACGCCGCGGTGAAAAACGCCTCGGCCCAGGGCGACGGCGCCGCAACGGACGTCACCGTCAGTTTCACCGTGCCGGGCGACCTGGAGTATGTCCACCAGCAGGGTGACGGGTGCGCAGAGTCGGGCGGCGTCGTGACCTGCGACCTGGGCAATATCGCACAGGGGGGCGAAGCACATGCGGACATCGTGACCCAGGCCGTCAAGGCTGACGGCGGGTATTACCAGACCACTTTCTCGGCCTCGTCGCTCGAGCCCCAGGATGGTCAGTACGCGGGACGCAACCAGGAGGTCGTGACCGGTGCGATCTCGTCGACGGGGGGCTCCATCGGCGGTAGCGGGAGTGCGGGCAGCGGCCACGGCGGCGGTGCCGCCGGACTGGGCGGCCTGTCCATCGCGGGCCTGTTGTGCCTCGCGGTCGCAGCCGCGCTGCGGGGGAAGCGTGCGAACGCGCGGGATATTTCCAGGAAACCAGGGAACAGGGAGAATGCAGTGTCTCTTGAGTCGATGAAATCCGGGGTGGCGGTTGCCGCCGTAGTTGTAGCCATGCTGTTCGCAGCGACTGGACCGTCAACTGCGCAAGCGCGGCAGTTGTCTCACGGCAAATCGCTATCAAGGCAGCAGAGCGGGTTGACCATGAAGGACCTGAGCAACGTAAAGCGCAACATAAATGCGGCCCCGCAATTGGTAAAGCTGCCGCCGCAGGCCAACGTTTCGCTTCTCAAGAAAAGCACCGTACTGGGTAAGCATGCGGTGAATTCGACGCTCAAATTGACGGTGAGCCTCAAGTTGCGGCATGTCCGGCAGTTGCGGCGCTTCCTGCAGCAGCTCCAGTATCCGGTTAGTCCCGAATACCATCATTTTATAACCTCGGCGGAGTTTACGGCCGAGTATGGTCCGACGCGGGCCCAGGTGGCGCTGGTCGAGAATTTTTTGAAAAACCACGGCATCAAGGTCACGGGCGTATCGTCCAATCGGCTGCTGATCCATACTGAAGCAACGACCGGTACATACCAGGACGCCTTCAATATCCGGGTGAAGGATTTCAGACTGAACGGCCGCACTTTCTTTGCCAGCGAAGACCGGCCCATGCTTCCCGCTGCGGTTGCCGGTGTGGTCGGGAACGTGGTCGGATTGGACAATGCGGTCGTCCTGCATCCGTATCACAGGGTAAAAGAGCTGGATCTCGCGTCGCGCCAAGCCGCTCCCTCCGCGGCCCCCGTGCCTTCTTCTTCGTATTTGGAGCCTGACGAAGTGGCCAAGGCCTATGACTGGCCGTCCATTACCAACGCGCAGGAAGGATCGGGGGTGCGCGTAGCGATCATAACGGCGGCCAGCCACGGTCTGTCGTCGGCGGACTACGACACGTTCTGGAACGACCTGGGCCTGCCCACGCATACCGTGAATGTCATTTCTGTGGGCGTCGACCAGGGGCAGACGAGCGGCATGATCGAAACCTTGCTCGACATGGAGTGGAGTGGCGCGATGGCGCCCGGAGCAACCGAGGATGTCTATATTGCGGGAAATCCCAGCCTGGGTACGATCATCGATGCGTATAACAAGTGCGTAACCGACGATGTGGACCAGGTCATGACGACGAGTTGGGGTGCGCCTGAAATTGACTGGAGTTCGCTCGCCCAAACGGCCGACCAGATATTCATGCAAGCCGCCGCGGAGGGCATTTCCATGTTTGCCGCCGCGGGCGACAATGGTTCGAGCGACGGTACCAGTCAGAACGATGTCGCCGACTATCCTGCATCCGACCCCTACATCACTTCGGCTAACGGAACGGACCTGACGGCAAGTCTCGCGGGCAGTTACATTTCCGAAACGGCTTGGAGCAAGACGGGCGGCGCCATAAGCCAGATTTTCTCCGAGCCGACGTGGCAGACGGGTCCGGGAGTGCCGGCCAACGGTTGGCGCAACGACTCCGACATGGCGATGAATGCCGGCCCTCTGCGTCCCTATGTCGTTTACGACAGATCTTACGGCGGCTGGCTCGAGGTCTATGGCACCAGTGCAGTCGCGCCGCAGTTGGCGGCCCTGTTTGCCGACGGCGTATGGCAGAACGGCGGCAACTCTCTGGGTCAGTCCAACGAACTGATTTACGGTGACGTCAATGCGGGCAACTATGCCACCGATTTCCACGACGTCACCACCGGCAGCAACGGTGCGTTCGACGCCGGTCCGAATTGGGATCACCCCACCGGTTGGGGGAGTCCGCGGGGTAAAAATCTACTCTCGCACCTCGGTATGCAGGGACCGGTGGGCACGCTGCAGGGTACGGTCACCAATGCCGCCAGTGGTGCCACGATCAGCGGCGCAACCGTAACCGTGACGCCCGGCCATTTCCGCAGTTCGACGGATGGCAACGGGCATTATTCCCTGCTTCTGGCGGCCGGGAATTATACGGTCACGGTCAAGGATTTCGGTTATCAGATTGCCTCGGCAAGCGTTTCGGTGACGGACAACAATACGACCAGTCAGGATATCTCCCTGCAGCCGGCGGATATGGCTACGATTTCGGGGAAGGTTACCGACGGTTCCGGTCAGGGCTACGGGTTGTACGCCGACATCAAGATTACAAATCCGCAGTTTGGAGAGGTTGCCGACGTATGGACCAATCCCAAGAACGGATCCTATAGCGTGAAGCTGCCGGAAGGTTTTGACTACAAGTTCACGGCCATGGCGTCGTTCGACGGCTATAACACGGGCAGCCTTGATATCTCCAACCTGAGCGCGGATGCCACGCACAATATCTCGCTGGCGATTTCCAGCTCGTGTACTGCGCCCGGCTATCAGGACGTTCAGGGTTTCGGAGAAGACTTCAACAACAGCTTCCCCCCGCCTGGCTGGTCCGCGGTGACGGGGCCCTCGGCCTCTCCTCTCAGCTGGCTGCAATCCGGCGTAATTCAGTTTGGCGGTCAGTATCTTCCCAACTACACGGGAGGCAGCGGTCCGGGTGCCATGGCGCACATTGGCTCGAATCCGATGTGGGCAGGGCCTTACGACGCGCAGCTGGTTTCGCCGGTAATCCAGGTTTCGAGTCTTCCCCCGGATCCGGCTCTGAATTTCCTTCTCAATTACCAGAAGGAGACTTCCAACGATTTCCTTAATGTGGACATCAACGTCGACGGCCAGGGTTGGACGACGATGGCGCACTTCACCCAGAGCGTAGGCCCCTACTATGCCTACGGGGGGGTCGATTACTCCGTGAATCTGGCGGGATACATTCCTTCCGGTGCCACTTCTTTTCAGCTCCGCTGGCGCTATTACAATCAGGTAAACAATTTCGGGTTTTACGCGGAGATCGATGACGTGTCGATCGGCGCTTGCGAGAAGATTCCGGGAGGCATCGTGTACGGCCAGGTTAGCGATGCCAATACGGGTAGCGGTATCGTCGGTGCCACTGTGAGCAACGACGCCGGCGACCAGGTGGCAACGCTCGATAATCCCAACGATTCGAACCTGCCGCTCGGTTCGTACGTGATGTTCGCGCCTGCCGGTCAGCGCGGCATGACCGTCAGTGATTATGGCTACGCGAACGGCTCGGCGAACCTGAACATCACCGCCGGGACTGCCACGATGCAGGATTTTTCACTGAAGGCAGGTCGTCTGACGGCCAATCCCGGCAGTCTGACTGTCCATGCGACTGTAAACAATCAGACCAATGCCACCCTCGACTTCAGTAATACGGGCACGGTACCCGCCAACTATGAAGTGCTTACTATCGATGCCCCCGCATCGACGGCGGGTACCCCGGCTTATTTCACGGGATTTTCCGCGCTATCCCGGCCGGCGAAGCGGGTCGGTACGCTGGCGGGATTGGCCGACAAGACGGTCCCGCCCGGTGACGCGGAATCCATTACACCTGCCGTGACCGGGGGGACGGCCCCGGGCGCCATAGTCGCGGTGGTCAACACCGGGATCCCGACATGGGGATTGGGTGTCGACCGTTCCGAAAACGCACTCTGGATCGGTAGCCCGTCGCAACGGGTGGGCGGCGACGACCAGGACCACCAGTACCTGTTCGACGGGACGAGTACGGGGGATGCCATCAACGTTGCTATCCCGGGAACGTTCACCATGGACGATATGGCCTACGACAGCAATACGGGGAACCTTTGGCAGATCTCGGAAAACCCACAGACGCAAGTGTCATGCATTTACGAGCTGGATCCGAAGCTGATGGTGTGGACGGGCAGGAAGATTTGTCCGAATTTTGGCCGCACCATGCAGGCGCTGGCCTATGATCCGGTCAAGAACATCTGGATCGCCGGAAATACGGGCTCTGGAACGGTGGTCGGGTTCAATGGTCAAGGCCAGATTTTGGGTTCTGCCAGCCTCCATGTTCCTATCGTCGGTCTGGCATTCAATCCCACGACCCAACACCTGTTCGTACTTACAGCGGTGAACGGAAGTGCGATTTACGTGTTCAACGCCGCCAACGGCTTCATAGACGATCCGACGATCCTCGATATTCCGGGCTACAACCCGGCCAACGGCGGGATGGGACTCGACTACGATTGCGACGGACACTTATGGGTGAGCGACAGCCTTGAGGAAAAGGCGCTCGAGGTCAACTCCGGTGAAACCGGATGGTGTGCGTATGAACACATCCCCTGGTTGTCGATAGCGCCCGCTACCGGCACGCTGGCCACGGGGGCGTCCGCGCAGATCGGGCTGAACATCGACGGCACGGGGCAGAAGCCGTTCACGACCTCGCGGGTGCAGTTGAGGATCAAGGGCACCACGCCGTATGCGGAGCAGACCATCCCCGTTACCGTGGACTGGGACCCGCAGCCCGTGGCGCTGCGAACGACCGTTACCGCTAATCCCAATCCCGTGACCAAGAACAACTACCTGACCTTCGATGCCGCGGTGAAGAACGTCTCGGTCGCCGGCGACGGCGGTGCGACGCAGGTCGCGATCAGTTTCCAGGTGCCGACGGACCTCGAATACGTTCACCAGCAGGGCGACGGCTGTTCCGAGCAGGCGGGCACGGTCACGTGTCTCCTGGGCGACATCGCGCAGGGTGGCGAGAAGGACGCGATGATCGTCATGCAGGTGGTCAGTACGGAAGGTGGCTACTACGAGACGACGTTCACGGCCTCGGGCCGCGAACCCCAGAACCAGCAGTACGCCACGAGCAACTCCGAAATCGTCACCGGTGCCATCGAAGGCGGAGTCGCCACCGGCGGCGCCGGCACGAGCGGTACCTCCGGTGGCGGCATCGGCGGCCTGGGCTGGCTCACGCTCGCCGTCCTGCTGGGGCTGGCGGGCGCGATCCGGCGCCGTCGCGCCTAGCAACAAGTTTCCCTCGCTCCCTCTCTAACGGAGCTCTTCGGGGTGGTTCCCTAGCCACCCCGTTTTTTTGCCCGGCCCTCAGTGTGCCACAAGTCCGCCGACGAGTTCGGAGACGTGGCGGTTGCCGTGCCGTGCGAGGTAGTCCCGCAGGCCCGCATTGATTTTCCCGCAGACCAGCGGGTCGCGGAACAGGGCCGTGCCGACGCCGACTGCGCTGGCCCCGGCGAGCAGGAATTCGACGGCATCGCGCCAGTCCATCACGCCGCCCTGGCCGATGATCGGCGCATTGTGCCGGCCGACGGCTTCGTGGACCTGACGTACCTTGAGCAGCGCGATCGGCTTGATCGCCGGGCCGGAGAGCCCGCCCTGGCCGTGGCCGATCACGGGGCGGCGGCGCTCGATGTCGATCGCCATGCCGGAAATCGTGTTGATGACGGCAAAGCCGTCGCTGCCGGCCTCCAGGCACAGCCGCGCGTTCTCGGCGATGTCCGTCTGGTTGGGCGAAAGCTTGGTGATGAGCGGCTTCTTCGTCGTCTTGCGGCAGGCCTCGACCACCCGCGCGGACATCTCCGGCGAGTTGCCGAAGATCACTCCGCCCTCCCTCACGTTGGGGCAGGAGATGTTGATCTCGATCGCGTCGATCGGCGAATCGTCGAAGATGCGGCAGACCTCGGCGTACTCGTCCACCGTGGCGCCGGAGACGTTGGCGATCCAGCGGGTCTCGGCCGGATCCAGGGTGGGCAGGATGTCGCGCACCACGGCCTCGGCGCCGGGGTTCTGCAGGCCGATGGCGTTGAGCATGCCCATCGGCGTCTCGTAGACGCGGTGCGCGGGATTGCCGAGCCGCGCCTTGCCGGTCGTGCCCTTCAGGCACACGGCGCCGACTTCGGCGTGGGAGAAGCCCGCGACGCGCGGATATTCGTGGCCGAAGCCCACGCAGCCGGAGAGCAGCACCAGCGGGGAGTTGAACTCCAGGCCCAGAAACTGCATCTTTAGCGGGTCCCCAGCGGTTGCCCCCCCATGTTCGAGATCGTGTTGGTCCATCCGGAAATTCCGCCCAATACCGGCAATATCATAAGACTTAATGCAAATTTGGGCTCGAATTTGCATCTTATTCACCCCTTGGGGTTCAATCTGGAAGACCGTCAATTACGGCGCGCCGGTCTGGACTACCACGAATTGAGCAGCGTTCACGAGCATCCGAGCTTCGAGGCCTTTCTCGGCGCAGTCAATCCGCCGCGGCTGTTCATGCTCTCTTCGCACCACACGCGGCGCTACACCGAACCCCGCTACCGGCCCGGCGATGCCTTCGTGTTCGGTGCCGAAACGGGCGGCCTGCCGGATGATGTGCGCATGCTCGCCGCGCCCGAGCATCGGCTGACGATCCCGATGCGGGCCGGCAATCGCAGTCTCAACCTCTCCAACTCGGTCTCGGTGGTGCTCTACGAGGCCTGGCGCCAGCAGGGGTTTGCGGGCGCGCGAAGCTGAACGGGCGCATTCGCGGGATAACCGTCACGGGTTCTTAACGGCCCTGACACATCCCGTTCCTATAGTTGGCCTCACCCGACAAAAGAAGAGTGTGCGGAGCCGGGAGCAATAAAACGTGTGTGCAAGCAACCAGCAACTCGACCGCTTACCGCCCGGCGGCGGCAGTCTGTTTCCCTAGCCATACCTTGCCGCCCTGGCGGAGCCCGCGGGTCTCGCACCGGCGGGTTTTTTATGGATCGGATACCGCGGCGGCGCCATGGGCGTACACTTTCACCTGATTCGCAAGCGCACGGTGAACGTGTCGGAATTCTCCGCAGGTAACGACGGTTCGGTGATCGCCGCGGTCGACCTCGGCTCGAACAGCTTCCATATGCTCGTGGCCCGGCTCGAACCTTCGGGGTTCCACGTCATCGACAAGCTGCGCGAGCCGGTGAGGCTGGCGGCCGGGCTCGACAGCCGCGGCGCGATCGACGATGCGGCCCGGGAACGGGCGCTGCAATGCCTGGCCCGTTTCGGGCAGCGCCTGCGCGGGTTGGCCGGGACACGGGTGCGGGCGGTGGGCACCAACACCCTGCGCGAAGCCTCCAATGCCGCGCAGTTCGTGAGCGAGGCGGAGGCGGCCCTCGGTCATCCCATCGAGGCGATATCCGGCGTGGAGGAAGCCCGCCTGATCTACGCCGGCGTCGTGCAGGGGCTCGCGCCCGAGCACCCGGAGCGGCTGGTGGTGGACATCGGCGGCGGGAGCACGGAGATCATCGTCGGCCGCCTCGGCGAGCCGCGATTGATGGAAAGCCTGCCGCTGGGTTGCGTGACCCTGACGGAGCATTTCTTTCCGGACGGGCGGATCAGCGGCAAGGCCTGGCGCTCGGCGTTGCTTCACGCGGAGGTGGAGGTCCAGTCTTATGCCGAGACGTTCCGCCATGCCGGCTGGCAGCAGGCCATCGGCGCGTCGGGCACGGTGCGCGCTATCCAGCGCGTGCTGGCGAGCGAGGGCTGGGCCACGGAGCGGATCACGCGCGAGGGCCTGCAGCGGCTGGTCGGGGTCGTCGGCGACGCGAAGAAAATCTCGCGCCTGAAGCTCAAGGGCCTGAGCGCGGGCCGGCGCGCCGTCTTTCCGGGCGGCGTTGCGATCCTCGCGGCGCTGTTCGAGGTGCTCGGCATCGAGGGCATGGACGTCTCCGATGCCGCCCTGCGCGAAGGTCTTCTGCTGGATTTCGGGGAGCGCAGCGGGCCGCGCGACATCCGGGCGCGCAGCGTTCGCGCCATGGCCGAACGTTTCGGCGTCGACCAGGCGCAGGGAGAGCGGGTCGCTGAGACCGCCGCCTGGTTGCTGGATAGCGTTCGCGGCAAGGTGGACGGCGCCGATGCCGGCGCACCGTACCTGGCGTGGGCGGCACGCCTGCACGAGGTGGGGCTGAGCGTGTCCCATGCCGGCTATCACCGGCACGGCGCCTATATCCTGGAGAACGCCGACCTGATGGGCTTTTCCAATACCGAGCAGGCGTTCCTGGCGGCCCTGGTTCGCCCCCATCGGGGGCGTTTCCAGACCCAGGCCTTCGCCGCGCTACCCTCTCGCCTCGCCCGGCCCGCCCCGTTCCTGGCTATCGTGCTGCGCCTGGCGGCGCTGCTTCACCGCAGCCGGCTGCCGGTGGACAAGCGGGACATCCAGGTCAAGGGCGGCGACGGCGGACTGCGCCTGCGCTTCCCGCCGGGCTGGTTGGAGGCGCATCCGCTGACCGCCGCCGATCTCGAGGAGGAAGCGCGGACGCTCCGGGCGGCCGGTTTCGAGCTGCGTTTCGATTAGGGGCGCGTGACGATCCACCTCTGAGTGGATCCGGGGTCCCTTAGGGGTCAGGCGCCGCCGTCGAAGGCCGCGGCGAAGGCGCCCGCCTCCAGCGCCCGCTGCATGAGCACCTGCTGGACCGAGAGCGGGTCCCGGCCGTCGGGCGTGATCCGCCGGTAGCTGCCGTCCGCCTCCAGCGCCCAGGCCTGGAGGTTGTCCCGCAGGTAGAGGTCCAGCTCGTCGAGGATGCGCCGGCGCAGGGCCGGTTCGGTGATCGGGAAGGCCACTTCGACGCGGTGGAAGAAGTTGCGTTCCATCCAGTCGGCGCTGGCGCAGTAGAGCTCGGGCTCGCCCGCGTTCTCGAAGTAGTACACGCGCGAGTGTTCCAGGAAGCGGCCGACGATCGAGCGCACGCGGATGTTCTCGGACACGCCGGGCAGTCCCGGGCGCAGGCAGCACATGCCGCGCACCACCAGGTCTACCGGCACGCCCGCCTGCGAGGCGCCGTACAGCGCCTGAATGACCTGCGGCTCCACCAGGCTGTTGAGCTTGGCCTTGATGCCGGCGGGCCGGCCTTCGCGGGCGTTGTCGATCTCGCGCTCGATCTTGGCGAGGATGGCCTGGTGCAGGGCGAACGGCGATTGCAGCAGCTTCTGCCCGGGTGCCACCTTGCCCAGGCTGGTGAGTTGCAGGAACACGTTGTGGACGTCGCGGCAGAGGGCCTCGTCGCAGGTAAACAGGCCGTAGTCCTCGTACAGGCGGGCGGTGCGCGGATGGTAGTTGCCGGTGCCGAGATGCGCGTAGTGGCGCAAGCCGTCGGCGGTGCGGCGCACCACCAGGATCAGCTTGGCGTGGGCCTTGTAGCCGACGATGCCGTACACGACGTGGGCGCCCGCGCGCTGCAGGCGGTTGGCGAGATCGATGTTGTCGGCCTCGTCGAAACGGGCGCGCACCTCCACCACCACGGTGACTTCCTTGCCGGCGCGTGCCGCGTCCACCAGGGCGTCGACGACCGCCGAGTCCGGGCCGGTGCGGTACAGCGTCTGCTTGATGGCGAGGACGTCCGGATCGGCCGCGGCCTGGCGCAGGAACTCCATCACCGGCAGGAAGCTGTCGTAGGGATGGTGCAGGAGCTGGTCCTGGGCGCGAATCTCGGCGAACACGTTGCCCACCCGGGTGAGCGCCGCGGGCACGAAGGGCGTGAACGGCGGGTACTTGAGGTCCGGGCGGTCGACCTCGTAGACGGTCATCAGCCGGTTGATGTTGACCGGCCCGTTTTCCTGGTAGAGGGCGCCCTCGTCGAGCCCGAACTGCTCGAGCAGGTGGCCGGATAGTTCGGGCGGGCAGTGGTCGGCGACCTCCAGGCGCACGGCGTCCGAGTAGCGCCGCGAAGGCAATTCGCCCTGCACCGCGCGCAGCAGGTCGTCCACTTCCTCCTCGTCGACGAACAGCTCGCTGTTGCGCGTCACGCGGAACTGGTAGCAGCCCTGCGTCTGCATGCCGGGGAACAGCTCGTCCACATGCGCGTGGATGATCGAGGATAGGAAGACGAAATCGCAGGGCCCGCCGGCGATTCCCGGCGGCAGCCGCACCAACCGCGGCAGGGCGCGCGGCGCCTGCACCACGGCGAATTCGATCGCCCGCCCGAAGGCGTCGGAGCAGTGGATCGAGACGATGAAGTTGAGGCTCTTGTTGAGGATGCTCGGGAAGGGATGCGCCGGGTCCAGCGCCAGCGGGCTCAGGATGGGCAGGAGTTCGCGGCGGAAGTAGTCTTCCACCCAGGCGCGCTGCTCGCGGTTCCATTCCTGGCGGCGCAGGAAACGGATGTTCTCCGCGTCCAGGGCGGGAATGAGCTGCTGGTTGAGGATGCGGTATTGCTCCATCACCAGCTCGTGCGCGCGCTCGCTTACCGCCTTCAGCACGTCCGCGGGGTGGACGCCGTCGGGGCCGGTGTCGGGGGCGCCGAGCGCGGCGCGCTGCCTGACGCCCGCCACCTGCACCTCGAAGAACTCGTCCATGTTGGTGGAAAAGATGCACAGGAACTTCAACCGTTCGAGCAAAGGCAGCGAATCGTCCTCGGCCTGCGCCAGCACGCGGGCATTGAAGTTGATCAGACTGAGCCACGGGTTGATGTAGTGGGTAGGGTCGTACGGCGACATGCGGCTCGCAAGATCCTTCGGGGTCGACTTTACATCGTCGTTCATGAATATGACGCTTTTGTGTCAGTCCGCGGACTCGCCGGCCATCTCGGCCTCGATTTCCAGGCTGTAACGGTCGCGGAAGATGCTGGCCAC
>JBJKSR010000225.1:0-4226 GCA_046703965.1 Gammaproteobacteria bacterium
CCACGCCGGAGCTGTCCATCATCAAGCTGATCAGCCGGGCCGACAGGGCCCTTTACGAGGCGAAGGCGACCGGCCGCAACCGGGTCGTCGCGGCTACCGATTAGGCTACGCGCAAACGCGACCGGTCCGGCCTTTCGGACGCGGACCGGGGCGTATGAATCATGGTGGAGGCGGGGGGAATCGAACCCCCGTCCGCGAGCCCTCCGCCGTCGGCTCTACATGCTTATCCCGATCTATTGATCTCGCCGCACGCTACCCGACGGGCAGGGAAAACACACGGCCAGTCCGATTTGGGTTTTAGCGGAAGCAGTCCGGACCCCTGCCGCCGCGATCCTGCGAGGTATGACCTCCGAGGCGAGTCCTGAGACTCTCCGGACGCGCAGGCGCGGCTCCGGTCGGAGGCTGGCGGGGCTTTAAGCCGCCAGGGCGTAGCTGTTGTCGTTCGCAGCTAAGTCGTTGCAGCCTGATTAACGAGGTGGACTGCACCTCGGCATGCACCTCGGGTTTCGCGACCCACGTCGAAGCCAAGTCGCCCCCAATGCAACTCCATTATGGGGCCGGATCGGGCGCATATCAAGCTCCCGGACGGACGCACGGCACGGGGTTGTAGAATCGGACCGGTGCGTGACGGGAGAGGCGAGGATGGACGGAGCCGGGGAATTTGCAAGGGCTCGCGGGTCTCTGTTGGCCCACGCGACGGATTACGAAGCCGCCTACGCGGAATTCGAGTGGCCGCGTCCCGAGCACTTCAACTGGGCGTATGACTGGTTCGACCGTATTGCCGCCGGCAACGGAGCGCCTGCCCTGATCGTGGCGGAGGACGGGGGTGCGGTTGAGTCCGTTACTTTCGAGGACATGGCGCGGCGATCCTGCCAGGCCGCGAACTTCTTCGCGCGGTTGGGGGTGAAGCGCGGCGACCGGGTCCTGCTCATGCTGGACAACGTGCCGGCGCTGTGGGAAAGCCTGCTCGGCCTGATGCGCATCGGCGCGGCGGTGGTGCCGACGACGACGTTGATGAACGCGGGAGGCGTGGCGTACCGCGTGGAAGCCGCGGAGGTCGGGCATGTCGTGGTGGCTGCCGATTGCCTGGAACAATGCGCGTCGCTGCCGGACCGCGTTACGCGGGTGTCCGTCGGGGGCCGCGCCCCGGAATGGCATGACTACGAGGGGGTGTATGCGGAGCCGTCGCGGTTCGCTCCGACCGGGAAGACGCGCAGCGACGCCCCGTTTCTGCTGTACTTCACCTCGGGCACGACGGCGCGGCCGAAGCTTGTCGCGCATACCCATCTTTCCTATCCGGCGGGTCATCTTTCTACGATGTACTGGATCGGCTTGCGGGAAGGGGACCGCCACCTCAACATCAGCTCCCCGGGGTGGGCAAAACACGCCTGGTCGAGCGTCTTCGCGCCCTGGAATGCGGGTGCCGCGGTGGTCGCGCTTAATGCGGGGCGCTTCGATCCGGTACGAGCGCTGGAATTGATACGCGACCTCGAGGTGACGACCCTGTGCGCGCCACCGACCGTCTGGCGCCTGTTCATCCAGCAGGATCTCGGCGCCTATCGCACGAAGCTGCGGGAACTGGTCGGCGCGGGGGAACCGCTGAACCCGGAAGTGATCGAGCGGGTGCGCGCGGCGTGGGGACTCGTGATCCGCGACGGCTATGGGCAGACGGAGACGACCGCTCAGATTGCGAATTCTCCGGGCCAGGACGTCAAGCCCGGGGCGATGGGCCGCCCGTTGCCGGGCTACGATCCGGTCCTGCTCGACCCGGACGGCCATCCGGCCGCCGAGGGTGAACTCGCGCTGCGGCTCGATCCTCGCCCGGTGGGCCTCATGCAGGGCTACCTGGGGGATCCCGGGCGTACGGGGGCCGCCACGCACGGCGGTTTCTACCGGACGGGCGACGTGGCGAGGCGTGACGAGGACGGCCATTACTGGTATGTCGGCCGGGCCGACGACGTGTTCAAGAGTTCCGATTACCGGATCAGCCCCTTCGAACTCGAGTCCGCGCTGATCGAATTCGAGGCCGTGGCCGAGGCCGCGGTCGTGCCGGCGCCCGATCCGGTGCGCCTCACGGTGCCAAAGGCCTACATTGCCCTGCGTGCCGGTTACGCGCCGGACGAGGAGACGGCGCGGCGGATCTTCCGGTATGCCCGGGAGCGGCTGGCGCCCTATCAGCGAATCCGCCGGCTGGAATTCTTCGAGTTGCCCAAGACCATTTCGGGGAAGATCCGACGGGTCGAGCTACGGCGCCATGCGGAGACCGGATCGGAGGACGAGTTCCGCGAGGAGACTCTGCTCTGAATCGACAGGCCGCCTGCATCGGACGCGGCCGCGCCGCGCCCTGGAGGTCGGCGCCTATTCCGGGTGCCGGTGGTGCCCGTGGAGCAGGTGCGACGAGTGCGACGGCCGCACCAGCATCTTTTCCAGGGCCTGCCTGTATATCCTCGACAGGATCTCGATCTCCGAGGCCTTCACGTGTTCGTCGACCTTATGGATCGAGCCGCGCACGGGACCGAGTTCGACGATTTCGGCCCCGGTCGGGGCGATGAAGCGGGCATCGGATGTCCCGCCGCCGGTGGAGAGTTCCGGAGGCGTGCCGCATTCGTCCCTGATGGCGGCGGATACGGCCTCGCGCAGCGGTCCGTCGTGGGACAGGAACGGTCGCCCGCTATCGCGCCATACGATCGCGTGTTCCTTGTTGTGGCGCGCGATGATTTCTTCCGCCATGGTCTGCAGGTCTCCGGGCTCGATGGGCGGCGGGTAGCGGAAATTGAAATGCGCGGAGGCATGTCCGGGAATGACGTTGTTGGCTCCGGTTCCGCTCGTGATATTGGAGATTTGCAGCGATACGGGCGGGAAGTGGGCGTCGCCCACCGGCCAGTCGCAGGCCACCAGGTCGTTCAGGGCCGCAAGCAGGCTATGGGCGGCATTGTCGGCCTGGTCGGGGTAGGCGATGTGGCCCTGAACGCCGCTCATGCTGACCTGGGCCGACAGCGAGCCGCGCCGCCCGATTCGCACTTCGTCGCCGACGCGCTCCACGCTCGAGGGTTCGCCGACCAGGGCGTGGTCGATGCGGATGCCGCGCTCGCTGAAGTTGCCGATGACCCTGCGGACGCCGTCGTGCGCTTCGCCTTCCTCGTCCGAAGTGAGCAGCAACGCCAGTGTGCCGCGATGGTGGGGATGCTCGCGCACGAAGCCGACGACGGCCTCCACCATCGCGGCCAGCGAGCCCTTCATGTCGGCGGCGCCGCGACCGTAACGCACGCCTTTTTCGATGCGTGGTTCGAACGGATCGCTGTGCCATTGCTCCACGGCGCCCGGCGGGACGACGTCGGTATGGCCGACCAGGGCGAGCATGGGATGCCCGCGCCCGTGCGTGGCCCACAGGTTGGATACCGCGCCGAACGGCAATGGTTCGAGCCTGAAACCGGCGGCTGCGAGGCGCTCGCCGATCAGCGCCTGGCAGCCCGCGTCGTCGGGCGTTACCGAACGGCGGCGGATGAGTTCACAAGCGAGATCGAGTACATCGGACATGGACGGTTCGTTTCGTTTCTTGCGGCCGACGGCTACAGTTTAGCGTGCGCCGAACAGGTCCTCGAAGCGTGAGGCGGAAAACCCGGCGCTGACGGTGCCGTCGTTCAGCGCGACGAGCGGCCGTCGGACCAGGGTGGGGTGTTCGCCCACGAGCCGTGTCCACTGCTCGTCCGAGGCGGGGGCTTTCAGCGTGCCGGGGAGTTGCCGCCAGGTTGTGGACGCCTTGTTGACGAGCCGTTCCCAGCCGCCGACACGGCGAGCCCATCGTTGTAACGTGGCTGCGGGGACGGGGTGTGCGCGGTAGTCGACGAAGTCGAAGTCGATGCCCGCGGCGTCCAGCCACCTGCGTGCCTTGCGGCAGGTGTCGCAGTTGGGCAGCCCGTAGAGCGTCACGTTCACTGGGCGCCCCGGAGCAGTTCGTTGATGCCGGTCTTGGCGCGGGTCTTCTCGTCCACGCGCTTGACGATGACGGCGGCGTACAGGCTATGCGAGCCGTCTTCCGCGGGGAGCGCGCCCGCGACCACGACGCTGCCCGCCGGGATCCGGCCGTAGGAAATCTCCCCGGTCGCGCGGTCGTAGATCCGCGTCGACTGGCCGATGAAGACCCCCATGCCGATGACGCTGCCGCGCTCGACGACGACACCTTCCACCACTTCCGAACGCGCGCCGACGAAGCAGTGGTCCTCGAT
>JBJKSR010000226.1:0-4960 GCA_046703965.1 Gammaproteobacteria bacterium
GCCTCGGTCTCCTCGAGGCCTCCGTCGCCAAGGCGGTGACGGCATGAGGGAGCATGACGGGCTGGCGTTTCCGCTGGCGGAGTACGAACGCCGCCTTCGCGAACTGCGCGGGCGCATGCAGGAGCGATTGCTCGATGCGGTGGTGATCTCCGACCCCGAGAACCTCGCCTATCTTTGCGGCCACCAGACCACGGGCTATTCGTTCTTCCAGGCGCTGGTGGTGCCGCTGGAGCAGGAGCCGGTCTCGGTCACGCGCCAGATGGAAGCCTCCAACATCGAGAAACGCACCTGGGTCGAGGACGCCCGCTTCTACAGCGATACCGGCGACGCCCTGCAGATGCTGTACAGCGTTCTCAGCGACCTCGGCCTCGGGGACAAGCAGGTCGGCTACGAGCGCAACAGCTACTTCTTTCCCGCCTACCAGCAGGACCGGTTCCACACCCTGTTCACCGACGGCAACCTGCTCGACTGCTACGGCATCGTCGAGGAAGGCCGCCTGTGCAAGTCCGAGGCCGAGATCGAGATCATGCGCAAGGCCGCCAAGGCCACGGAGGCCGGGATGCAGGCGGGCCTCGACGCCGCCGTCGAAGGCGTCACGGAAAACGACATCGCCGCCGCGGCGTGCGACGCCATGTTTCGCGCGGGCGGGGAATACCCGGCCGTACTGCCCTACATCACCTCCGGGCCGCGCACCATGATCGGCCACGCCACGTGGGAAGGCCGCACGGTGCAGCCCGGCGAGCATGTCTTCCTGGAAATGGCGGGATGCGTGCAACGCTACCACACGGCGATGATGCGCACCGTCGTGCTCGGCGAACCGAGCCGTTCGATGCGCACGGCCGAGGGCATCATGCTCAATGCGCTGGAGGAAGTCGAGGAACTGATCCATCCCGGCGTGACCGTCTCGGACGTGGACGGCACGGTGCGCCGCATCATCAACGACAACGATGTCGGGGCGACCCTGATCACCCGCGCCGGCTATTCCATCGGGATCGCCTTCGCCCCGGCGTGGGACGAAGGCTACATGCTGAGCCTCAAGCAGGGCTCGCCGGAAATCCTCAAGCCGGGCATGACGCTGCACATCATTCCCTGGATGTGGGGCATCGACGGTGACAAGACCTGCGGCATTTCCGATACCGTACTGGTTACGGAGAACGGCTGCGAGTCCTTCTTCACCCTCGACCGCCGTTTCTCCGTCAAGTAGGAAGGATGCTCTGGCAACGGGTCAAAGGCGCCGACGCCGCAAACGCAGGGTCGCCCGCGGGAAAGAGCATGCTTCCCCCGCCATCCGGTCCTCCCGCCGAACCCGACGTCCGGCTTTGTCCGGTATCGACTCGAGCTATCCGGCAGCGCGGGGATCGTCCTCCGCATCGGCTCCGGCGGCGCTCAGGCACGACGCAATGCATTGCCGGATCATGATTACCGCGTCGTCGCCCGCAATCCCGAGACGGCATCCAATCCGACGCGCGCGGGCGAACATGTCGCGTTCACGCTCGTGGCTGCGCACGGGCAACCCGAGCCCATGTTTCAGCCTTTGGATGTCCTTGACCAATTCAACACGGTCGGCAACCAACGCGAGAATCGTTTCGTCGATCGCGTCGATCCGTCTGCGCAAATCGGTCAGGCTGGACGATGGCGAATAGTCGATTGCATTGTCCATGAAGTCCTCGTTCACCCGGGGTTGACCGTCCAAGCGAAGGCTAATCATGCGCTTTCCGGCGTGCCCGGGTCATGATCTGAATCAAGAGCCCCATTCGGAAGATTCCTTATTCTTTCCCGAACTGCCGCCGGAGAATCGGAGACTCGGCATGCGCCATCCACCGGAACCGAACGGTCTCAAGGCGTCGGTTGACGCCGTCCTCACCAAAATCGTCCCGGGTCTGCCGCGGGTCGCAGCGGAAATTGCAGCGAGGTTGCCGGAGCCGGTCAACCGGCACCTGGTCGAACGTTTTCTGAACACGGCGTTGCAAGGCCCGCTCTCGGCCGGCGAGTTCGATTTCCTTCGCGGGCGCACCGTTACGATTCGAGTACTGGACGCGGATTGGTCGATCACGATCACAGCCCTGGACGACCGGCACTTTCGGTTGCTTAACGCGAACGGGGCCGAAACGTGCATTAGCGCAACGGCACGGGACTTCATGGGGCTGACGCTTGGCCGCATTGATCCCGATACGCTGTTTTTCCAGCGCCGCCTGCGCATAGAAGGCAATGTGGCGCTGGGACTGGAAACCAAGAACACGCTCGATGGCGTCGAACGCGAGTCGCTGCCGCGCCCCCTGCGCACCGTGTTGCAACTCGTGCAGGTCTGCCTCTCCCGTTACGAGGCCCATTCACCGGGGGCTTCCCGGCCGCCGCCAAGGTTTTCGAGCCCGGCCCGTCCATACCAATAGCCATTGCATTGCGTAGCATCCCGAATATCCGGTAGCTCGGGCGCGACCCCCGCGGACAGCGCCTCGCGAATTCCGCGTATCAGGCCTCCCATGCCCTCCGGGCGCGGACTCAGGCGCAGGACATCGACGCCCGATTGCTCGAGTTCCCGCCAAACCGGCAAGAGATTGACGACGGCGGCCGATTGCGTCTGGATGCCGTTGACGGTGAACAGTGGCCTGCCGTCCTGGGTGTCGACGGGCATCCCCTCGGGATAGTTGCCGCAGGCGAATCCGCATTCGTCCTTCCCCAGGTCATGTGCACGAGCCGTGAAGCAACGTGCCGAATATGCCAGCGGCATACGGCCGAAAGCGAACAGCTCGACTTCGGGTTTCTCGCCTGCGGCGCCCGCTTCGGCCAGGATCCCGGCAATCTGCTTGCCACTCATTTCTACCGGTGGAACCCAGCGCACCAGACCGGCCCGTCGAAGCCAGGACAGGGTCCTCGCGTTATATACGTTGAGACCGATGCCCCCCACGAACGGCGTCTTGCAATCAATCAGGACGTCCAGCGCTGCAGCGTCATTGGCTTCCACCATGAACTCCCCGTTGCGGCAAATGCGCGCGATTTGCCCGACCTCCGAGTCGGCCTCCACGAGGACAAGTGTCGAGAGCACGACCTGCTTGCCCCGCGCGGAGAGCATCTGTCCGGTCTCGATCCAGTCCGCCAGCCGGAGGCTACGGCGCTTCGAACACACCGTTTCACCCAGATAGACGATATCCGCCGGGCTTTCGGCTATTTCGGCGTAAAAGTCCAGAATCCGTTCCCGATCCCAGAAGTAAAGCACCGGTCCCACCGCAATACGCATACCCGCGTCCTCCGTTACTGCCATACCCGTGCGTAGGCACCAAGCACCGTCTGCTGGCCCTCGGCGAGCCCGGCAAGCCCCTCCGCCCATCGGGAACGCACCGTGAACGCCTCCGGGTTTTCCAGCACCGCATCGATGGCGGCGCGCCAGATACGGGTCATCCGCGAGACGTACGCGGGGCTGCGCTGGCGCCCCTCCAGCTTCACCGCCGTGATGCCGCTTTTGACCAATCGGGGCAGCAATTCGAGGCTGTTCAGGCTGACCGGTGCTTCGAACGCGTGAACCCGCTTGCCCCGGACGCGGTAGCGTCCCTTGCACAAGGTGGGGTAACCGGCCGCTTCACTCTCCTCGAACCGATCCACCAGCACGCCTCCGACCCGCGTCTCCGTCACTCGCTCGTCGCCCCGCCACTCCACGGCCTCGGCCGGTGAACAGGCCCCGTAGTTGTTAGGCGATCTGCCGCATGCATACGAAGAGAACAGGCAACGCCCTTCGGCCATGATGCACAGGCCGCCGAACCCGAACACTTCCAGGGGAACGATGTCGCGTGCCGCAAGGCGTTCCACCTGCTTGACCGAGAGCACCCGCGGCAAAACGGCCCGCCGGATTCCGAAATTGCTGCGGTAGAAATGCAGGGCCCGCCAGTTGGTCGCCGAAGCCTGGACGGACAAGTGCAAATTCAGGTCGGGGTATGTTCGGGACGCATAGTCCAGCACCGCCACATCCGCGGCGATTAAAGCGTCGACCCCGCTTTCGGCCGCGATATCCACCGCCGACTGCCAGCGCTTCCACTCCCCTGCGCGCGAGTAGGTATTGATGGCGAGGTAAACCTTGCAGTCCGCCCGGTGTGCGCCGTCGACGACCGCGGGCAATTCGGGTGCGGAAAAATTCAGTCCGGGGAAATGACGTGCGTTGGTTTCGTCGCGCAATCCCAGGTACACGACATCGGCACCCGCGTCGATCGCCGAACGCAAGGCCCCCCGGCTTCCCGCCGGCACGACCAATTCCATAGCAAACCGTCCTTCCGCGTTGCTTCGCGGAATTCTAAGCTGCGCCGATGCATTGGCGCTTGACTTGAATCAAGGCGGTCATGCCGCTGCTGTCTCCACTCTTGCGCCATTGCCGCGTCGAATGCGATTCCAGGCGTTACTGCGACGCGTTAACGTTTGCGACAAACGAGGAACCGGGTCTTCCCCGACGACCGGAAACACGCGCGCCGAATCGCCCTCACCGGCCGGCCTCACCGGCCGGCCTCACCCCTCCGGCCGAGGGGCGGTGCAACTGCAGTCCCGATTTCTTCGCCGCAAACGGCCGCTTCGCGATCTCTATCCTGAATACCCGGTCGGACCCGAAACGGACAAGCGCCCTTGGTCATGGCACCTGCGGTGCAGAACAGGCCCGCCGCCGCTTTCGCGTTGGGTATCGGGCGCATACGATAATTCCATGTGATACGGATGGCCACCGAGACCGGCGGCGGCATCGTCACGCCAATGCACCCCCAACGATTCCGTACGCAACACGGCCCCATGAACGACCAGATAGGCGGCGAGACTCTGGAGCATCTCCTGGAAACCGACGCCGCCCCTCGTGCGCCTGGCGCTTCGCCAGATGGACAGAAGCCGATTCTCCACGGTGCCGAGTGCAACGCCGTTACGCAACACACCGGCATGCGCGTCCATCGCCTTCGGGAGCCACTCGACCGACTCCGGGGGAATACCGTGCGTA
>JBJKSR010000227.1:0-3728 GCA_046703965.1 Gammaproteobacteria bacterium
GGGAGCATTCTGATGGAGCCTTTCGTCGTTCGCGAGCCCGAGGCGCCGGCGCTGCCGGTGGTCGCCAGCATTCCGCACGCCGGCACCTGGCTGCCCGCGGGCTATGCCGGCCGCCTGGCGAGCGATGCCATGCGGGCGCTGCCGATGACCGACTGGCATCTGCCGCGGCTATTCGACTTCCTGCCTGCTCTGGGCGTGACCGTCATCGCGGCGACGGTCAGCCGCTTCGTCATCGACCTCAACCGGCCGCCCGCGGGCAAAGCCTTGTACCCCGGGCGTTTCGAGACCGGGCTGGTGCCGCTGGAGAGTTTCGACGGCGATCCGGTCTTCTCCGAGCCGCCCACCGAGGTGGAGATCGCGGCCGCCCGACGCGATGTCTACGAGCCGTACCACGCCGCCCGGCGCGAACTTCTCGAGCGTTGCCGCGACGGGAAGGGCCGGGTGATCCAGCTCGACCTGCACAGCGTCACACCGGCACCCAACCGCATCAGCGGCCCGCTCACCCACGAGATCATGCTCGGCGACCGCGACGGCGAAAGCTGCGCCTCCTGGCTGACCCGCGAGGCCGAAGCCGCTTACGCGGGGGCGGGCTTCAGCGTGGCGGTCGACGATCCCTACAAGGGCGGCTGGATCACCGCGAGCTGTGCGGAATTGCCGTGGGTGGAGGCGCTGCAGATCGAGATGAGCTGGGCGGTCTACATGGATCTCGAACGGCCGCAGGCGGAGGCGGCGGACTTCCCGCCGTTCGAGGCGGCCTCCGCGCGGCTCAGGGACGTCTTCGCCGCGCTGCTGCCGAGCGCAGTGCGGCGTCTGTCTTCAGGATGAGCAGGGCGAGCACGTAAGCGAAGAACCCGCCGGCCAGTACGTCGCCGAGGAAGTGGTACGAGGTAGCCATCAGCGCCGCGCCGAGGGCGGTGAGAACCAGCGCGCTCCAATAGCGCAGCTTCGGATAGACCGCGCACAGCAGCAGTATCAGTGTGCCGATCACCAGCATGTGGCCCGACGGAAATCCGGTGTACGGGCCGTGCCCGTCGAACCAGTGGCAGAAATCGCAGGCATGGCGCGCGCTCAGGAACATGCGGGTTTCCGTGCGCCCGAAGGCCCACTTGGTCAGTTCCTTGAGTCCGAAGGCGAGGGGCAGGCCCAGGGTCAGCAACGGTGCGAGCCGGGCCAGCCGGCGGTTGCCGCCCCCGCGCGTCCAGCTCCATATCCAGAGCACGAGCATGACGCCCGAAACGCTCGCCACGAAGGGCACGAGGAGGTCGGGTACGTTCTGCGGCACGCTGCGCCCGGGCGGCAGCCAGCGGGCGATCGCGCGGGCCAGCGGGCGGTCGATCCAGTAAACGCTCGCGGCGGTGGCCATGACCGTCGCGCACGGGATGGCCATGGCCCTGGTGGCCGAATGGCGGCGGGCGCTGTGCGAGAATGGCTCGTTGACGTTGGTCATTGATTAGCACGCGGCCGCATGTGTCACCAGAAATTCAACCTGGTCCTGAATTCACGAGAATTCATTACACCGAGGGTCATGAAGTTTTCGCTGGCCCGCGAGGACGGGGCGCGTTTCGAGTATACCCCGGGACAATTCATCACCCTGCATTTGCCCTGGGAGGACATGATACTGAGGCGCAGCTATTCCATCGCCACGCCGTCCCTGCAGGCCGGAAGCGAGCGGGAAATCGAGATTGCCGTCACGTCGGTCGAATCGGGGCGCGCGACCGGCGTGCTGCTCGACCTGCGCCCGGGCGATCGCATCGAGGCGACCGGCCCGTTCGGCCGCTTCGTGCTGCGTGACGATCCGCCGGTCCGCTACCTCCTGGTGGCCACCGGGACCGGCGTGTCGCCGTACCGCGCGATGTTGCCCGAGCTTGCCCGCCTCCTGGAGGGGCCGGGGTATTCGGCGCGGCTCCTGCTCGGGGTGCGCAACCGCGACGAACTGCTGTTCGGCGCCGACTTCGAGGCGTTGGCCGAGACTCGGGCGGATTTCGAGTTCGAGCCGGCGTTCAGCCGCGATTCCGCGGGCGAACGCGGCGGTTACGTGCAGCAGCGCCTCGCGGGGTTGGCGCTCGACCCGGATAACGACATCGTCTACCTGTGCGGCAACCCGGACATGATCGACGAGGCCGTGGCGCACCTGAAGGCGACCGGTTTCGGCAATCCGCGCATCCGGCGCGAGAAATATGTCTCCTCCAACTGAATCCGGCACGCAGGCCCAGCGCACGGTCTTCATGGTGTCGGACGGCACCGGCGTCACCGTGGAAACGCTCGGCCACAGCCTGCTGTCGCAGTTCGAGATCCTCCGGTTCCGCTACGTCATCATTCCCTTCGTCAACACCGAGGCCAAGGCGCGGGAGGCGGTGGAGCGGATCAATGCGGAGGCCCGGAGCAGCGGCATCACGCCGGTCGTTTTCTCCAGCCTCGTCAACGAGTCCATGCGCGAGATCGTGACCGAGGCCGAGGCCCTGGTGCTGGATTTCTTTACGGCCTTCCTCGGGCAACTCGAAGAGGCGCTGGGCACGGTGTCCAGCCATGCGGCGGGCCGCGCGCACGGCATCGGCAGCAACCACGGCTACCTGAGCCGCATCGACGCCGTCAACTTCAGCCTCGCGACCGACGATGGATTGCAGACGCAGCGCTACAAGGACGCGCAGGTCATCCTGGTCGGTCTGTCGCGCGTGGGCAAGACCCCGACCTCGCTCTACCTGGCGCTGCAGTACGGAATATACGCCGCGAACTACCCGCTGGCCGAGGACGATCTGGACCGCGATGGCTTGCCGCCGGCATTGCAGCCGTGGCGCGATCGTCTGTATGGGCTTACCATCGACCCCGTCCGCCTTAGCCGGATCCGCAACGAGCGGCGGCCGGGTACGCCCTATGCGGAACCGGCGGTGGTGCGCCGGGAGGTGCGCCGGGCCCGGGACCTGATGGTGGCCAACGGAATACCGGTGATCGATACCACGGCGGTGTCCGTGGAGGAGATCGCCGCGACCATCCTCTACCAGCGCGGACTCAGCCCCAAGCTGCCGTAGGCGCCGCCGCGTTCTCGTGCTATCGTGTCGAACATGGTCAGTTCACGCACCGGATTGCCGAAGGATCTGCTCAAGCCGCGCACCCTGGCGCAGCTGATGGGCGTCTACGAATGCAACTACGATCGCCTGGTCCGGTTGCTCGGCGATCCGCATCGCCTGCCGCTGCACCAGACCCTGCATCTGCCCGGACTTCCGCCGCTCGTCGTGACGGTGAAGTCCTGTTCGCGCTATACCGCGGACCTGGTTCTGAGCCATCGTTTCGAGCGCGACAGCCTGCCCGACCTGCGGGTGCGCCTGTATCACGATGCCCGCCTGGCCGAAGCGGTCGCCGGGAACCCGGGGAAGTACCGAAACCGTCCCCTGGCGCGTCTGCCCGTTCATTGGCGCGCCAACATGCTGCTCTATAAATGGCTGGAATATTGCATCGTTGCGGATTCCTCCAGCGAGCCGTGTATCGCCCCCGCCTGAGATTCCGCCTCACCCGGACGATCTCCCGTCTCCGAAGGTAGGATAAATCTTACTTAAAAATCATATACTTACGTCGATTTTTGTATTAGATTAAAGGCGTCGACAGGAGCCACGTTGCAAGCGACGCATATTGACCTGAATCTGATTTTAAAAATTCCTTGTAATGCATTGCTTTAATGTGGTATTAAGGACGCAAACAGGGCAGATGAAGAGGTTTGCCCACGGAGGATGGAC
>JBJKSR010000228.1:0-2829 GCA_046703965.1 Gammaproteobacteria bacterium
GTGGTCATTCAGCAGCCGAATGTCTTCGGCCGGCTCGAGGACGTCGACGCACTCGCCGACTGGGCGCATGCTCGCCACGCGCTGGTGGTGGCTGTCGTCAATCCGGTCTCGCTGGCGCTGTTGAAGCCGCCGGGGCTCTGGGGCGAGAAGGGCGCGGACATCGTGATCGGGGAAGGTCAGCCGCTCGGCATCCCCCTGTCATCGGGCGGACCATACTTCGCATTCATGACCACTCGTATTGAGCATGTCCGGCAGATGCCCGGCCGGATCGTCGGTCGCACCGTCGATGCCGACGGCCGGCAGGGATTCACACTGACATTGCAGGCCCGCGAGCAGCATATCCGTCGGGCCAAAGCCACCTCCAATATCTGCACCAATCAGGGGCTGATGGTGACGGCCGCCACGATCCATCTATCGCTCATGGGCACCGAAGGCCTGCGTCGCACCGCAATGCTCTCGCACACCCGTACGCGCGAGCTGGTCGCGGCGCTGACCACACTGCCCGGGGTGCGCCGGAAGTTTCCGGCCGCCGTCTTTCACGAGGACGTGATCGCCCTCGAGCGGCCGGTGGCCCCGCTGCTCGAGCGCCTGGCGGCACGCGGCATTCTCGGCGGCTGGGATCTGCAGGAGCATTATCCGGAGCTCGGCCCGGCGCTGCTTGTGTGTGCCACGGAAACGAAGTCCGCCGAGGACATCGAGCGCTACCGCGCCGCGCTCGATCAATGCCTGCGCGAGGCGCGTGCCGCCTGAGGCCGGAGTCGCTGATGAGCATCGAACAAGCGAATCGCCTGGAAAGGCTGATATTCGAGTATTCGGTTCCCGGCCGGGGAGCCGAGGATCAATGGCCCGCGCCCGTCGCTGAGGAGGGCGCGGCGGATCTGCCGGCGGCATTGCGGCGGACTCGGCCGCCTCTGCTGCCTGCAGTCAGCGAGCTTGAGACGGTGCGTCATTTCACCCGTCTCTCGCAGCTGAACTTCTCCATCGACACGAACTTCTATCCGCTCGGCTCGTGCACGATGAAATACAACCCCAAGGCGTGTAATCAGTACGCCATGCTGCCGGAGTTTCTCGCGCGCCATCCACTGGCCCCGGAAGCGGTCGGTCAGGGTGTGCTCGAGTGCCTCTATGAGCTGCAGGAGATGCTCAAAGCCGTCACGGGCATGCAGGCGGTTGCCTTGAGCCCGATGGCGGGCGCGCAGGGCGAGTTCGCGGGGGTGGCGATGATCCGCGCCTACCACCGTGCCCGCGGCGACGCGCAGCGCACTGAGATCATCGTACCTGAAGCGGCACACGGCACGAATCCGGCCACGGCGACGATGTCCGGCTGCGTGGTGCGCGAAGTTCCCGTCGATGCCGAGGGCGACATGGACATCACGGCGCTCGCGTCCGCCGTCGGTCCCAAGACCGCGGGCATCATGCTCACCAACCCCTCCACTCTCGGAGTGTTCGAGCGGCGCATCGAGGAGGTGGCGCGGATCGTGCATGCCGCCGGCGGGCTGCTGTACTACGACGGAGCCAACCTCAATGCCATTCTCGGCAAAGTGCGTCCTGGCGACATGGGCTTTGATGTCATCCACGTCAACTTGCACAAAACGTTCTCCACGCCGCACGGCGGCGGCGGCCCGGGCGCGGGGCCGGTCGGCGTCGGGACACGGCTCACGCCGTTCCTGCCGGTACCGATCGTCGCACGCCGCGGGGACCGGTACTGCTGGCTCACGGAGCAGGATCTGCCTCAGTCGATCGGCCGGTTGTCGGCCTTCGGGGGCAACGTCGGCGTTCTGTTGCGCGCCTATATCTATATGCGCATGCTCGGTCGCGAGGGCATGGCCCAGGTGGGCGAATACGCCACGCTCAACGCGAACTACCTGCTCGCGCGGCTGACCCGGGCGGGTTTCGATGCCGCCTACCCGCGCCGGCGCGCCAGCCACGAGTTCATCATCACGTTGAAGCGCCAGGCCCGGGAGATGGGGGTTACCGCCATGGACTTCGCCAAGCGGCTTTTGGATCATGGCCAGCATGCTCCGACCACGTATTTCCCGCTGCTCGTACCGGAGTGTCTGCTGATCGAGCCGACGGAAACCGAGAGCAAGGCCGCCCTGGACGCGTTCGCAGAGGCCATGGTGCAAATCCTCACTGAGGCTGCGCAAGAACCCGAGCATGTCCTCGGCGCTCCGCATACCATGCCGGTAAGGCGGCTCGACGACGTACGGGCCGCCAAGCAGCTGGATTTGACATGGAAACCAGCGACCTAGCTTTGGACCGGTACAAGCCGCGGGGCCTTGCCCGGGTGCTGCGCGCCTGCGCGGCCAGCGCGCGGGGGCTGGCGGGGGCGTTCCGCGGAGAAGCCGCATTCCGCCAGGAACTGGCGTTCGTCGCTGTGGTCATTCCTCTTGCACTGTGGCTCGGGCACGATGGAACCCAACGGGCGCTGCTTGTGGCGCCGGCGCTTCTGATCCTGGTGGTGGAGCTGATCAACAGCGCGATCGAAGCGACCGTGGACCGGATTGGCCTCGAGCGGCATGTGCTCGCGGGGCTCGCCAAGGACTTCGGTTCGGCGGCGGTCCTGATGTCTTTCGTGTTGTTCGTCGCGGTGTGGCTGCTGGTGCTGGTCGGCCGCTGATTCGATACCGTTTAGGCCATTTTCGAGGGGCCAATGCGACCGTTTCGACTGCTGTGTGCTGGCGCACTGATTCTTCCCGTTTCGCTCGCGGCCGCCAGCGGGGTGAGCCGCGGCACCCGACCGCCTCCGCACGCACTGCCGGGCGGCACGGCCGTGGCGGCGCATCTGGCCCGGCAGGCCGCCGCGCTCGAATCCAACCCCACCTGGGC
>JBJKSR010000229.1:0-10067 GCA_046703965.1 Gammaproteobacteria bacterium
GGTGGGCACCCTGACCGGACAGCTGCCGGGCCGCCTCCAGACGGTCGCCGACCGGGATATCGTCGTGGCGCAGGCTTCTCAGCCGACGGCGCGTCTGGGCACCGTCCGGATAGCGTGCAAGCGCTGCCGCCACCGCCGGGTTCATAGCGTCTCGAGAAAATCCGCTATGCAGGCGCCGAAGCCTTCGATGTCCACGAGGAACGAATCGTGGCCCTGCGGCGAGCCGAGGATCGATTCGTCGACCCTGATGCCGGCTTCCTCGAGGTGCCTGGCGAGCTCGCGCTGCTGCTCGCACGGGAAGAGAATGTCGGACTCCACGCCCATCACCAGGGCCCGTTCGATCTTCAACTTGCCGAAAGCGGCCGCGAGGTTACCGGCCCCATGCTCGGCCACGTCGAAATTGTCCATGGCGTGGGACAGGTAGAGGTAGCAATTGGCGTCGAAGGTGCCGACGAAGCGATCGGCGTGGGCTTCCAGGTAGCTTTCCACCTCGAACTCGATGGCGAAGGACGCGGCACCGCGCGGCGCATCGCTGCGCACCCGCGTACGTCCGAAGCGTTGCTGCCATTCCGCCGGTGAGCGGTACGAAAGCATGCCGATCTTGCGCGCCATGCGCATGCCGCACACTGGGCCGCGGCCCGGGTCGTAGTAGCCCCCGGCCCAGTCCGGGTCGTTGCGGATCGCCTCGCGCTGCAGCGAGCGGATCGCGATGGCGAACGGTCGGGCGTGAACCGCCGTGGAAATAAGGCCCAGGTTGGGCGCCAGATCGGGGTACTGGAGCGCGAAGGCAAGCGCGCTCATGCCGCCCAGCGAAGGCCCCAGCACCAGCCGCGGGGCGGGCAGGCCCAGTTGCTCCAGCACCAGGTGCGCGCCGCGTGCCAGGTCCTCGAGTGCGAGCGCCGGGAAATCGAGTTGGTAGCGTGCGCCGGTGACCGGGTTGATCGACGCCGGCCCGGTCGAACCGAAACAGCTGCCCAGGGAATTGACGCACAGAACGCACCAGCGGTCGGTGTCGATCGCGCGGCCCGGACCGATGATCCCCTCCCACCAGCCCCGCGAGGGATCCGCCCGGGACGAGGCGGCGTGGGCGCTGGGAGACAGGCCGGTGAAGAGCAGGATGAGGTTGTCGTCCCGCAACTGTCCCCAGGACTCGTAGGCGATGTCCACCGCCGGCAGCGCGCCGCCCCGGTAGAGGCGAAAAGGCGCTTCGACATGCACCCCGCCGCGCGTTTCCAGCGCCGTACCGCCCGAATTCGTGGTGCCGGTCATGGCTCCGCCTGCACGTAGGCAATCCAGGCCGGGTCGTTTTCGCCCCGTTCCGCGGGAAGAAACTCGCCGTTGCCCTCGCCCGTCTCCTCGTCGGTGCCCTGCCAGAGCACGATGGTACGCGAGAAGCCCGCTTCCTCAAGGAGTTCGCGAATCTCGGGCAGCGACCACAGGCGCCAGTGGTAGGTGAACGCGTTCTGCAGGCGCGAGCCATCCTTGAACTTGAAGTGGATCGCGCACTCGGCGTGGCCGCTGATCGGGTCGTAGTCGACCTGGTCCCAGACATACATGAAGTTCTTGACCTTGCGTTTCTCGGTCATCGTTTCGTAGGCATCGGATCCGCCGTAGACGTCGATGAGGAACAGGCCGTCCTTTGCCAGCGCCTCGCGGGCGCTGCGGAAATAGCGAAGCAGGCTGGGACGGTCCTTGAATATCCAGTAGCTGAAGTTCATCGCGGTGACGATGTCGAGATCGTGACCCGGCGATTCCAGCACGTCGCCCTCGATCATCTGCACCCGTTCCTGCACCTCCTCGGGGAGCTTATGCAGGTTGTGCTCGCGGCCCCAGGCCAGTACTTCGGGATCGAGGTCCACGCCGATGGCGGTATGGCGCCAGTTCGCGGCCGCCCACTTGCAGGCGACCGTGGCGGTGCCGCAGAAATCCTCACGCAGGCTGCGCGCCGCGCGCCCCCGCACGCGCTGGAACGTGTCCTTGAGGAACTCGACTTCGGTGTCCGCGTCCTGCACGGATTGCTCGTAAAGTGCGTGCCGGTCGGCACGATCAGCCATCTTGGGCTTTCTGGATGGTGGAGTCATGGTGCGGTCGTTTCCTTGTATCTATACGACGGAATGAAAGAAAGAAAAGCGTGCCGGATCAACCGCCTTCCAGAAGCGGCATCAGCGCCCGCTCGACGCCCGCCACGTCCTGGGTACCGGCCAGCGCACCCAACCGTGCACGAACCCGGCGGGCCCCGGGAACCCCTCCCAGGATGCCGGGCACATGCCGCAGCGCGGGTCCGAGCTTTTCGCCGTTCGCCACGCAGGCGCGCAGGTACTGCAGGTAGCCCGCGAGCACCTGGGCCCTGTGCGGCGCGGGCGCGTCGTCCGCGAAAAAGCGGGCATCCGCCTCCGCCAGCATGAGCGGATCGGCGTAGGCGGCACGGCCAAGCATGACGCCGTCCACGCCGCGCAGCAATTCCGACGCCTCGCCGAGGTCGCCCACTCCCCCGTTGGCCAGGATCTCGAGGTGCGGGTAGCGACGCTTGAGCCGGGCCACGCGGGCGTGGTCCAGCGGCGGCACGTTGCGGTTGGCCTTGGGGCTGAGGCCCTCCAACCAGGCCTTGCGGGCGTGCACGATGAAGGTGGAACAGCCGGCGTCGGCCACGGTCCGGACGAAACGGCAGAGGAATTCGAAATCGTCGCGGTGATCGATTCCGAGGCGGGTCTTGAGCGTGACGGGCAGCGGGGACGCTTCGCGCATCGCCGCGACGCATGCGGCGACCTGCTCCGGCTCGGCCATCAGGCAGGCCCCCATGCGCCCGGCGCTGACCCGGGGGCTGGGGCAGCCGATGTTCAGGTTGATCTCGTCGAAGCCGTGGGCATGGGCCAGTCCGGCCGCCCGAGCCAGGATCTCCGGCTCGTGGCCGCCCACCTGCAGCGCCAGGGGATGCTCCCCGGCATCGTAACGAAGCAGCTTGCTCGCATCGCCGAATACGAGCCCGCGGGCCACCACCATTTCGGTATAGAGCCACGTCCGGCGCGTAATCAGGCGCGCGAGGAACCGGAAATGCCTGTCCGTGCGGTTCATCATCGGCGCCACCGCGAGCTTACGGGGCGGCAGGCCCGACGGATTACTCGTCATGCTTGTGCTCCTTCTCGTCCATCACGGTGAACTCGCCCTCTATGACGTTGTCCTGGCGGTGGTTCGGCGTGCCCCGGCTGAAGCGCGTGCGCACGAAATAGGTGAGTGCCGCGACGACTGCGACCACGCCCAGGACGACGAGCACCCAGAAACCCACGACCAGGGCAAGGGCGACGCCGGCAACGGTAATGATGATCGCCGCGATGCGCTGCAACATGCTATAAACTAAGTAAATAATCGAACATATGTTAACCCACCCCCGCCCTACGACGATGAGTGTTGCCGTGCCGCAGGTATCCGCATGCCGCTGACAGACACTGCCAGGCCGCGCCTCTCTGTCGTCATCATCACGCTGAACGTCGCAGACCGCCTGGCGCCCTGCCTCGACAGCGTGCGGGCGATCGCAGACGAAGTGGTGGTATGCGACGGCGGCAGTTCCGACGCCACCCCGGAGTTGGCGGAAACCTTCGGCGCGCGGGTGATTACCGAACGCGACTGGCAGGGTTTCGGGATCCAGCGCCAGCGCGCCCAGGCCGAGGCCCGCGGCGAATGGATCCTGATGATCGACAGCGACGAGCGGCTCACGCCCGGCCTCCGCGACGAGATCCGGGCCGCGCTCGAGGACGGCGATCCCGGGACCGCCTACACGCTTCCCCGCCTGAGCTGGGTGTTCGGCCGCTACATCCTTCACAGCGGCTGGTGGCCGGACCGGGTGCTGCGCCTTTACCACCGCGACCACGGCGCCTACAACGACGCCCTGGTGCATGAACGCGTCGAGTTGACCCAGGGTACCCGCGTCAGGAAACTCACCCGGCCGCTGCTTCACCATACCTACCGCGACATGCATGAGTACCTGGTGAAATCCGCCGGGTACGCGGCGGCCTGGGCCCGCCAGCGCAAGGCCGCCGGCCGCCGGACCTCGATCGTCTCGGGCCTCACCCATGCGCTGTCGTGTTTCCTGCACATGTACGTGCTGCGCGCGGGTTTCCTGGACGGGCGCGCGGGCTTCCTGCTGGCCATTCTTTCCGCGCACTCGACGTTCGTGAAGTATGCGGACCTCTGGTTGCGCGACCACGATCCCGGACCGCCCTGAGGGCCTTCGGAATCAGGACACGGCCGCGGCTTGCCTGTTGCGGGCGAGGAAGGATCGGATCCGGGTCGTCGCCGCATCGATGTCCACGGCCGTGAAATCGTCCTCGGCCGCCTGCGGCGGCGGCATGAACGCCAGGCGGCGGCCCTTGCTGTTCAAGGTCTGCCAGCGCGTGGCCGAGGCCGAGCGCCGGTGCGGGTAGAACGCGGCCGTAGGCACGTCCAGGGCGCCGGCGATGTGCAGCGGCCCCGTCGATCCCCCGACGAACAGGTCGGCCGCGGCCAGGTCGCGGGCATACGCCTCGAGCCCTCCCTGCGAGCGATACCCGGCATGCGGGATCCCACTTAGCCGCTCGCTCATTGCGTGCACCGCCTCCCCGTCGGCGGGTCCCTCGGACAGCACCAGTTCGACGCCGTCGGCGGCCAGCGCGCGCCCGATGCGTGCGAAGAGCCCGGGCGGCAGGGTCGGCGACGAACCGCCGTGCCCGGGATGCACGAAGGCCCAGGGGCGGCCGGGGTCTATGCCCAGGCGCTGGGCCACCCGGCGCCGCGCCTCGGCCACTTCGGCCGCGGGAAACCGCAGGTACGGGGCGGCGGCGCGCCGCGGCTCGGTGACCCCCAGGCGGGCCAGGAAGAATTCCGCCAACTCGAGGTTGTATACCCACTCCGGGCGAATCGATTGCGAACGCCGCTGCCGCAGCCGGTGCGTATAGAGAAGCTGGGCGAGCTTGGTCGCCGGCGCGACGCGCACCGGAATGCGGGCCAGGGCCAGGGCCAGCGCCAGGTCGAAGCGCGAAAACAGCGCCAGCGCCGCATCGAAATGCATGGGCTCCAGCGCCTGCGCGAGGGCATGGGCATGGCGCCATTCGCCCGCCGCCTCGGGATCGGGGATGACCGCGTCCACGCCCTCGCACAGGCCGCCCAGCGGCGCCGTGTAGGCCTGCGCCAGCAGCGTGATCCGGGCCTCGGGCAGGCTGCGATGGACCGTCTGGACCGCGGGCCAGGCCAGCATGAAGTCGCCCAGCCGGTCGTTTCGGGTGATCAGCAGTTCCATCGCGGTCGAGCCTCGGCAAGCGCCATCGCGTGCATCATAGCGGGCCGTGGGCGTAGGATACACGTTGCATCGACCAGGCGTCTTCCATGCTCCGGCTGATCGGCAACATCCTCTGGTTCCTGCTCGGCGGCTTCGTCATGGGCCTCGCCTGGGCATTCGTCGGCGTGATCGCCTTCGTCTCCGTCATCGGCATCCCCTGGGGCCGCGCCTGCTTCATGATCGCCGGCTTCACCTTCTGGCCTTTCGGGCGCGAGGCGGTGAACCGCGAAGTGCTCAGCGGCCGGCGCGACATCGGCACCGGGCCGTTCGGCGTGATCGGCAACGTCGTCTGGCTGCTTGTTGCGGGCTGGTGGCTCGCGCTGGGCCACCTGGTGAGCGCCTTCCTCGACTTCATCACGATCATCGGGATCCCTTTCGGGGTGCAGCACGTCAAGCTCGCCGGCGCCTCGCTCTTTCCCATCGGACTGACCGTGGTGGAACGCCACCGCTAACGGTTCGCGCACCGCTGGAAGGCAACGGTGCGACACCGGGCGCTGGTATAATTACGGGCTGAGTGAAAGACGGCCCGGAACCCTCCAGGTCGTCGAAAATCCGGCACCTGGAGACGCCCATGAGCAACAGCTTCGATGCCCGCGACACCCTCGGCGTCGGCGGCAAGGACTACGAAATCTTCAAACTCGACGCGCTCGAAAAGAAGCACCGCGTCTCACGGTTGCCCTACTCGCTCAAGGTCCTTCTGGAGAACCTGCTGCGCCACGAGGACGGCGTCACGATCACCGCGAAGGACATCGAAGCGCTGGCCGACTGGAACGCCAAGGCCGAGCCGAGCAACGAGATCGCCTTCACGCCTGCGCGCGTCCTGATGCAGGACTTCACCGGCGTGCCGGCCGTAGTGGACCTCGCCGCGATGCGCGACGCGATGAAGGCCCTCGGCGGCAGCCCCGACCGGATCAATCCGCTCTCCCCCGCCGAGCTGGTCATCGACCACTCGGTGCAGGTCGACTACTACGCCATCGCCGACGCGCTCAGGAAGAACAGCGAGAAGGAATTCGAGCGTAACCGTGAGCGCTACTCCTTCCTGCGCTGGGGCCAGAAGGCCTTCGAGAACTTCAAGGTGGTGCCGCCGGACACCGGCATCTGCCACCAGGTGAACCTGGAATACCTCTCGCGCGTGGTCTTCGGCCGCGAGGTCGACGGCACGCTCCAGGCTTACCCCGACACGCTGGTCGGCACCGACTCGCACACCACGATGGTCAACGGGCTCGGCGTGCTCGGCTGGGGCGTGGGAGGCATCGAGGCCGAGGCGGCCATGCTCGGCCAGCCGATCAGCATGCTGATCCCGCAGGTCATCGGCGTGAAGCTCTCGGGCAAGCTGCCGGACGGCGCCACCGCCACCGACCTGGTGCTCACGGTCACCGAGATGCTGCGCAAGAAGGGCGTGGTCGGCAAATTCGTCGAATACTTCGGCCCCGGCCTCGCCAACCTGCCGCTCGCAAACCGCGCCACCCTGGGCAATATGTCCCCCGAATTCGGTTCCACCTGCGCAATCTTCCCGATCGACGAGGAAACGCTCAACTACCTGCACCTGTCCGGCCGCAGCGAGGACCACATCAAGCTCGTCGAGGCCTATGCGAGAAAACAGGGCCTGTGGCACGAGCCGGGCCAGGCCGACGCGGAATACACGGACGTGCTCGAGCTGGATCTTTCCACGATCGAGCCGAGCATCGCCGGCCCGAAGCGTCCGCAGGACCGCATCCCGCTCGAGTCCGCGAAGGACACCATCGACACCCTCGTAAAGAAGATCGCCGACGAGCGCGCGATGAAGGTCGAGGACGAATCCCGCTTCGAGGGCGAAGGCGGCACCGCGACGCTGGGCACAGCGGCCGACGGCAAGCTCGGCGTTGCCGAGGTCACGATGGATGGCGAGACCTTCACCATGCATGACGGCGACGCCGTGATCGCCGCGATCACGAGCTGCACCAACACGTCCAACCCGGAAGTCATGCTCGGCGCGGGGCTGCTGGCCCGCAACGCGCTGAACAAGGGCCTCAAGCCCAAGCCGTGGGTCAAGACCAGCCTGGCACCCGGCTCCAAGGTCGTGACCGACTATCTGGAGAAAAGTGGCCTCCTGGACGACCTCGACGCGCTCGGCTTCAACGTGGTCGGCTACGGCTGCACCACCTGCATCGGCAACTCCGGACCGCTGCGCCCGGAGATCAGCGAAGCGATCCATGCCAACGACCTGACCGCATGCTCGGTGCTCTCCGGCAACCGCAACTTCGAGGGTCGAATCCACCCCGACGTGAAGATGAACTTCCTCGCTTCGCCGCCATTGGTCGTGGCCTACGCGCTGGCCGGCACGATGAAGGCGGACCTGCGGAAGGAACCGCTGGGGCGGGACAAGGACGGGAAGGAGGTCTATCTCCGGGACATCTGGCCGGATCACAAGGAGATTTCCGACCTCATAGCGAACAACATCGACTCCGGCATGTTCAGCCAGGTCTACGGTGAAGTGTTCGACGGAGACACCAACTGGAACAGCCTGGACGTGCCCGGAGGCGACATCTACGAGTGGGACGAAAAGTCCACCTACGTACAGAATCCCCCTTACTTCGTCGGCATGAAGAAGGAGCCCGGGGCCGTCGGCGACATCCGGGGTGCACGCCTGCTCGCCCTGCTCGGGGACTCGGTCACGACCGACCACATCTCGCCCGCCGGCGCGATCAAGAAGGACAGCCCCGCAGGCAAATACCTCGTCGAGCACGGCGTGGATCCGAAGGACTTCAACTCCTATGGTTCGCGGCGCGGCAACCACGAAGTGATGATGCGCGGCACCTTCGCCAACATCCGCCTGCGCAACCTGCTTGCCCCCGGTACCGAGGGCGGGGTGACCACCTACATTCCGAGCGGCGAGCAGATGTCGATCTACGACGCGGCGATGAAGTACCAGAAGGAAGACACCCCGTTGCTCGTGATCGCCGGTTCGGAGTATGGCACCGGCTCTTCGCGCGACTGGGCGGCCAAGGGCACGCTGCTGCTCGGCGTGAAGGCGGTGATCGCAAAGAGCTTCGAGCGCATCCACCGCTCCAACCTGATCGCCATGGGCGTGCTGCCCCTACAGTTCCGGGACGGCGAGGACGCCGAAGCGTTGGGTCTCACCGGCAACGAAACCTATTCGGTGACCGGCCTGGACAACGGCGAAGCCACCGAGGTCGGCGTCGAGGCAATGGGCGAGAACGGCAAGGTCACGACCTTCAAGGCCCGCGTGCGGCTCGATACGCCAAAGGAGCGCGACTACTACCGCAATGGCGGCATTCTCCAGTACGTGCTGCGCAACCTCGCCCGCTGACAGTTCGCTCCGGATCGTACCAAGCCCCGCCGGATGGCGGGGCTTCTCCTCGGGCACTGAGGAGTCTCCGTTCGCCGTTCGGAATCGACAGACGATACCGGTAATCGGTCGTCGCAAAGAAAGATCCCGCTCCGGTTTCCCGGAGCGGGATCGAAAGGTCCGTCTCCTGCCGTTCGATCGGATCAGAAGTGGAAGCCGACGCCAACCGTATAGGTGTTATTGGTGTAGTGAGCGGTGTCGCTGCCCAGATTCTGGTGCATGAATTGCGCGAGAAGCGAGAAGCGATCGGCAATACGCCAGGCAACTCCGACGCCATAGCGAACCGAATTTTTCGTTCCGCCGCTAAGGTCACCGGTCGGATCGGCCCATCCCCAACCGACTTTCGCATACGGCATCCACACGCCGGTTTCACCGACCGGAATGCCCGCCAGTACGTTGACGCCGTAAACGTTCGTCCCGGTGTCGACCTTCTGGGTCGTGCCATTGACGTTGTGGCTCTTGCTCTGGTTCCAATCCCAGAACGCATCCGCTCCAAGCACGAAGTGATCGGAAAACTGGAAGTTATACCCGCCAAAGGCTTCCGCGGTCATGCCCACCTCGGTACTTATGCCGTCGGCGGAGACTGAATCGGCGCCGGCCTGAATGCCCACGACGGGTCCCGTCCAGGGACCGGCCGCGAAGGCGAATGCCGGTGCCAGGACGAGCGCCCCGGCGGCGACTATGCGTATTAGATGATTTTTCATGAGAGACTCCTGACAAAGGCTTACCAAGATGCTGACCGGACAGAACTCGCCGGCGCCTGTAAGTCAGAAAAATGATCACTCGGGGGCCCCAAAAGAACACTGATCGCGGTCAAGTTCCCTCCCTGTTTCCGAGCCTCCCGCGGACACGGAGGCGCGTCACCTCCCCCACGAAAAAGCCCCGCGGCGGGACGGGGCTCTCTCCTTTTCCGATCGGCATCGGCGGCGGCTAGAAATACCAGTTATAACCCACCATGATGTTGGTGTTCTTGAAGTCGCCGTTTCCGGCACTGGTCGGAATGCTGGCCTTCTGGTACATGTACTGGAGCACGAGGCCGGAATTGGAATTGAGCCGCCACTTTATGCCGATCCCGTAGCGGGCGGCATTGTCGTTGCCGGTCAGGTTGCCGTTGAGCGTCACGCGGCCGTAGCCCGCTTTCAAGTAGGGAAGGAAGTTGCTGATCGGGAACCCGGCCATCACTTCGGCACCGTAGCCCCGCGACCCGAAGTCGGCACTCACGCCGGGCATCGAATTCACGCTGTGGTTGGTGTCGGAATTCCAATCCGCGTACAGATCTGCGCCGACCACGAAGTGGGAGTTCGGCTGGAAGTTGTAGCCGCCGATCACCTCCTGCGCGAACGCGTTATCGGAGCCGAACCCGTCGTAGCTGTTGCGGTTGACCCCGAGCTGCAGGCCGATATACCAGCC
>JBJKSR010000230.1:0-5923 GCA_046703965.1 Gammaproteobacteria bacterium
ACGTTCTGCGCTCGGATGCTTCGCGCCGCTGCCTCGAACGTCTTCCGGGCGTCGAAACGACCGTGCTTCCGGAGGGGTGCTGCGGTGCCGCAGGCAGTCATTGCCTGGACCGGCCCGGCGCCGCCGCGCGACTGCGCGCAGGCTATATCGACGCCATCCGCGACAGCCGGGCCGACGTGGTCGTCACGACCAACGTCGGCTGCCGGCTGCATATCGCGGAGGGCCTGGCGAACGGCCCGGAAGTAATGCACCTGGCCCGGTTCCTGGAACCGCGTCTGGACGCCTGATCCGGCTTACCCGCCGTGCGTGGCGCCGCCCGGCGACGGCTTCTTCATGTCGGCCTTGAGGATCGCGATCAGCCGCTTGCGCAGATCGGGATTGGCCTGCACCGCCTTGCTGACCTTGATGTATTGGGCCACCGGCATGTGCTTGCTGATGTGCTGTTTCATCGTCTGCGTGGCCTGCTGGCGGACCTGCGCCTTGTCCTCCTTGGTTTTCGCGGTCTTCATCTTCAGCATGTACTGCGCGCGCACCTGGCGAATGTCCTCGTAGGCGCTCGCGAACTTGTGCAGCGTCGCCGAGTCGACATGGACCCGGGTGGCCGCAGCCGGCGGCTTCACCGGCATGGACGACTCCGCCGGCGGAGCGGCGAGAGCCAGCGGCGCGGCGATCAGGGCCGCCGGAACGATGGATAAGGCGAGTTTACGCATAGATCGTCTCCTGTAGAAAAGCGTATTGCGAGGCCCGGGACCTGCTGCTCACTGGGCCCGATTGACGTGGATTCGACACCGAGTTCCGATGGGCGGCGCCCGGCATCTTGCGCGACCGGGCCGGGCGACAGGCGAACCCCGCTCGTCCGGGACGCCATTTACTCACCCTAACATGCATGCCTCCGGGCGCCAATGCGACCGCGGGGGCAAGCCGCCCCCGCGCCCTTCCGCGCGAATGGCCTAAAATCGTGCGCATGACCCGGTTGCAGCCCAATCGCGCCGACCGCCTGGTGATCGGCATGGATCGTATCCTGCGCACGTTGTGGGGCAAACCGCAGGGGACCGCGCGCCCCAACCCGGCGGGCGCCGGGCGCCACGAGCACGATCTGGCGGAGCCGGTGCGCCGGCAGTCGGGACGGCTGATGCGTGTGAACCTGGCGGGTGAAGTGGCGGCCCAGGCGCTCTATCACGGGCAAAGCCTGGCCGCCCGGAATCCCGTGGTCGCGGCCCGGATGCAACGGGCCGCGAACGAGGAGAACGACCACCTGATCTGGTGCCGGGCGCGGCTCGCCGCCCTGGAGACCCGACCCAGCCTGCTCAACCCCCTGTGGTATGCGGGCGCCTTCGCGATCGGCGCCGGGGCCGGCCTGCTGGGCGATCCCGCCAGCCTGGGATTCCTGGAAGAGACGGAACGCCAGGTGGTCGAACACCTCGAGGGCCACCTCGGGCGCCTCTCATCCGCCGACCGCGCCTCGCGGCGCGTACTGGAGCAAATGCGCACCGACGAAGCCCAGCACGGCAGGAACGCCCGCAACGCCGGTGCGCAGCGTCCACCCGGTCCGGTCCGCCTGGCCATGCGCCTGGCGTCGCGGGTGATGACCTCCAGCGCCTACTGGCTGTAGCGGCCGTGACCTTGGCCCCCCCACCCCGGAAGCGGTCGTGAGCCTCTCGCTTGCGACGCATACGGCCTGGGTGTTGACACGCCTGGCGATCGTCATCGCGGCAACGGCTGCGGGCTGGTTCGTCGCCGCCGAGGTCGTGCGTCGCATCATGCGCGCGGTGCATTTCGAGCTGGGCCAACGCTTCGTGCGCCGTTGCCGGTTTCCACTCGCCCTGTTGCTGCCGGCGCTCGCCGGACTGATCTCGCTTTCTACGTTTCCGTCCCTGCCGTCCGCGCTGGCGGGCGCGGTGCAGCACGCCCTGGAAGTCCTGCTGATCGCCGGCTGCGCCTGGCTCCTGCGCGGCCTCGTGCGGGTCGGCGGCGATACGATCGTCGCGCGTCATCCCACCGACGTGGCCGACAACTACCGCGCCCGCTCGCTGCGCACCCAGGTGGCGGTCATCGAGCGCATCGCCACGGTCGTGATCCTGATTATCGGCATCGCGGCCGCCCTGATGACGTTCCCGGAGGTGCGCGCGATCGGCGCGAGCCTGCTGGCCTCGGCCGGACTGGCCGGGCTGGTGGTGGGCTTTGCCGCCCGGCCGGTGCTCGAGAACCTCATCGCGGGACTGCAGATCGCGCTCAGCCGCCCGATCAATCTCGACGACGTGGTGGTGGTCGACGGCTACTGGGGGCGCATCGAGGAAATTACGGCCACCTACGTCGTGCTGAACGTCTGGGACCAGCGGCGCCTGATCATGCCCTTCTCGCGCATCATCAGCGCGCCATTCGAGAACTGGACCCGGCGGCACTCGGAGATCCTCGGCACAGTGTATTTCTACACCGACTACCGGACACCGGTGGAGGAACTGCGGGCCGAACTGGAACGCATCTGCCGCGCGTCGGACGACTGGGACGGGCGAGTGTGCATGATCGTGGCGACCGACGCGACCGAACACAGCCTGCAGCTGCGCGCCCTGGTCAGCGCTGCCGACTCGAGCCGGGCCTGGAACCTGCGCTGCCTGGTGCGCGAGAAACTGATCGATTACCTGCGTCGCAACCACCCGGAATGCCTGCCGCGGACCCGGCTCGCCTGGGCGGATTCACGGGACGGTGCCGACGGCACCCCGTCCGAAGCCTAGGGCCGGCCGCGTCCTATGGCGCCTTGGGCCCGCTCATGTTGGCGCCGTAGAAGATCTCCAGCATCTCGTTCCTGACTCGCTCGCGGATGTCCCGCGCCTCCTCGGGATCGAGTTCATCGTCGTCCGTGCCGAACAGGTAGTTGTCGAGGTCGAGGTCGTTGAGCAGCATCCGGGTGTGGAAGATGTTGTGCTGGTAGACGTTCAGGTCGAGCATCTGGTAGCGCTCGCGCACGTCGTCGCTCATGAAGTTCTGGATCGACGTGATGTCGTGGTCGATGTAGTGCTTCTGCCCCATCACGTCGCGCGTAAAGCCGCGCACCCGGTAGTCGATGGTCACGATGTCGGACTCGAATACGTGGAGCAGGTAGTTCAGCGCGCGCAGCGGCGAGATGCGCCCGCACGTGGATACGTCGATATCCGCGCGGAACGTGCTGATCCCGCCGTCGGGGTGGCTCTCCGGATAGGTATGCACCGTGATGTGGCTCTTGTCGAGGTGCGCCACCACCGCCTCGGGCAACGGCCCGGGTATCTCCTCGTCGGCATGCGTCGCCAGCTCGGCGCCGAGCGGCTCTTCGGAAATGAGCATGGTCACCGACGCGCCCTGCGGCTCGTAGTCCTGGCGCGCCACGTTGAGGATGTTGGCGCCGATGATGTCGGCGACCTGAGTGAGGATTTCGGTCAGGCGCTCCGCATTGTAGGCCTCGTCGATGTAGTCGATGTATTCGGCGCGATGCTCCGCCGTCTTCGCGTAGCAGATGTCGTAGATGTTGAAACTGAGCGTCTTGGTGAGGTTATTGAACCCGTGCAGACGCATTCGCTCCGTTGCCTGATCCAAGGGAACCTCCGATCTGGTCATTCGCGGATCGTCTCCAAGCGTGGCGACGCGGTCACGGCGTTGTCATTATCGCGCCCTGCCCCGCGGAATCAAACCCCGGCCAGGGCCTCGCGCATGCGCGCCATGGTGCCCGCGTAGTCGCCGCTGCCGAAGATCGCCGAGCCGCTGATGAAGGTGTCTGCGCCGGCGGTGGCGATGTCGGCGATGTTCTCCGCGTCCACCCCGCCGTCCACCGCGAGCCGGATGTCGCGACCGCTCGCCTCGATCATGTCCCGCAGCTCCGCGATCTTGCGCAGGCTCTCGGCAATGAACTTCTGCCCGCCGAATCCGGGGTTGACCGACATCACCAGGATCCAGTCCAGGCGCCACATCTCGTATCGCAGCCACTCGAGCGGCGTCGCCGGATTCAGCACCAGTCCTGCCTTGGCACCGCCGTCCTGGATGCGCTGCAGACTGCGATCGATGTGCTGCGTAGCCTCCGGGTGGATCAGGATGGTCGCGGCCCCGGCGGCCAGGAAATCCTCGATCAACCGGTCGGTGGGCGTGACCATGAGGTGCGCGTCGATCGGCGCCTCGATCCCGTAGTCGCGGAGCGCCTTCAGCACCGGCGCGCCGAAGGTCAGGTTGGGCACGTAATGGTTGTCCATCACGTCGAAATGGATGCGGTCGCCGCCCGCCTCGAGCACGGCGGCCGAATCCTCGCCCAGCCGGGCGAGGTCCGCGGACAGGACCGAGGGGGTGATCCAGTAATCGGGCATGGCGGCTTCCGGCTTCGGCAAGGCGGGCATTTTATCGCGGTCCGGGGGCTATTTCCGGAAAACTCTCGCCAGCTCGGAAGAAAGAACTCTCGCCAAGGCGCAAAGACGCAAAGGTTTTGTAGGAGCGGGCCCTGCCCGCGACTTATTGGACTGGATTCCGGATCAAGTCCGGAATGACGATGAGGACCACATGTAAGCACCGTCCTTCCCGCGAAGCCTGTCCTCGACCCCGATCGGGGAGCGGGAATCCAGCTAACACGGATCGCGACGGGGACCGTCGCTCCTACAGGAGCCCCTCATCCCAGCCTTCTCCCCTCAGGGGAGAAGGAGAATTATTGTCTCTGCGTTCCCTGCGCCTCCGCGAAAAATCTTTCTCTTCTTGGCGCCTTTGCGCCTTGGCGAGAACCCTCTTTTCCCGTTGCGCCGTAGCGACGTGGCGAGAGTCCTTCAGATCAGCCCGCGCTCGGCGAAGGACACCGGCGCGCCCTCGCCCACCACGAAATGATCCAGCACGCGCACCTCGACCAGCGCCAGTGCGTGGACCAGGCGGCGCGTGATGGCGCGATCGGCTGCGCTCGGCTCGGCCACGCCCGAGGGATGGTTGTGGGCGAAGATCACGGCGGCGGCGTTGAGGGCCAGCGCGCGCTTCACCACCTCGCGCGGGTAGACGCTGGCGCCGTCCAGCGTCCCCCGGAACAGCTCCTCGTCGCGAATCACCCGGTGGCGCGTGTCCAGGAACAGGCAGACGAAGACCTCGTGCTGCAGGTCGCGCAGGCGCGCGGCCAGGTACTCGCGGGTGGCGGCCGGCGAGGTAATGGCCCCGCCGCGCTGCAGTGTCTCGCCCAGGTGGCGGCGGGCCAGTTCGAGCACTGCCTGGAGCTGGGCTTACTTGGCGCGCCCGAGGCCCCGGGTGCGGGTGAACCCCGCCTCGTCGGCGCCGAGCAGGGCGCGCAGGCCGCCGTGTTCGGCGATCAGCGCCTGCGCCAGGTCCAGGGCGCTCTTGCCGCGCACCCCGGTGCGCAGGAAGATGGCAAGCAGCTCGGCGTCCGACAGCGCCCCGGCCCCACGGGCCAGCAGCTTTTCCCGCGGCCGTTCGCCTTCAGGCCACTCGCGAATGCTCAGCCGGCGTCCGCCGGCCGCCCCGTTATCAATGCCGTTCCCTGGCATCACGCAGCCTCCTTGCTGGTGTTTTGCGTCCCGTGAACGCTACCATAACCGAATGGAAAACAACGGTTCCACGGCAAACGCACTGCCCGGCAGGCACGTCCTGCTCGGCGTCGGCGGCGGCATCGCCGCCTACAAGGCCGCCGACCTGGTGCGCCGTCTCGCCGAGCGCGGCGCCGAGGTGCGCGTCGTGATGACGCCGGCGGCTATCCGGTTCGTGGCTGCGGCCACCTTCCAGGCACTGTCCCACCACCGGGTGGCGACCTCGTTGTGGGACGAGGAGGCGCAAGCCGGCATGGGGCACCTCGAGCTCGCCCACTGGGCCGACCTGCTGCTGGTGGCACCCGCGACGGCGGACCTGATCGCCCGCCTCGCCCTCGGCATCGCCGACGACCTGCTCACGACGCTGGCGCTGGCCAGCGAGGCACCGCTGG
>JBJKSR010000231.1:0-3725 GCA_046703965.1 Gammaproteobacteria bacterium
GCCCATGTAGAGGGCGTCCTCGCCGAAATGGTTGCGCGACGCCTGTTGCATGGCGTCGGCGAGCCACCCGGCTACCGGCGGCGCGTCCCACCCGCCCATGGTCGACTCGGCATGGAACCGTACGTGCGCGCCGGCCGGGGGATCGCTTTCCAACGTTTTCCTGACTTCCTCGGCGGCCGCCTTGGGGTCCGCGGTCGGCGGCAGCCGGAAGGACAGCTTGAACGCGCTGCCGGGGCGCAGCACGTTGCCCGCCGCCGACGGGGCGGGAAAACCCGCCGCGCCCGTCGCTTCCAGGCAGGCGCGCCACGTGTTGTCGAGCAGCTGCTCGACGGGGTCGGCCTGGTCGGGATGGGCGCCTTCCACGAACGGGAAACGCTGCCAGGCCTGTTCGCCGAGAGCCGTGGCGGCCTCGTGGGCCTGTTCCAGTCGTTGCGCCGGAATGGCGACCTGGAGGGCCGAGCCCTTGATGAATCCGTTCGATGAATCTTCAACGCGATCAAGTAGATAACGTATAATCCTGAAGCTGGATGGCACTACACCGCCGGATCCCCCCGAGTGCACGCCTTCGGTGAGGATGTCGACCGAAAGGGTGCCTACCAGGTTGCCGCGCAGGGACGTGGTGCACCAGAACTGGTCGTAATTGCCGCATTCCGCGTCCAGGCAGACCACCAGATCCGGCGTGCCGATCCGGTCCGCAAGTGCCTCGAAGTGATGGGGGAGGTCGAAGCTTCCGCTTTCCTCGCACAGTTCGATCACGATGATGCAGCGCGCGTGGGCAACGCCCTGCTCGCGCAGCGCCCGGATCGCGGTCAGCGAGGAAAAGACCGCGTAGCCGTCGTCGGCCCCGCCGCGCCCGTAAAGCTTGCCGTCCTGGATGACCGGCTTCCAGGGTCCGAGCCCTTCGCGCCAGCCGTCGAACTCGGGCTGCTTGTCGAGGTGGCCGTAGAGCAGGACGCAGGGCTTGTCGGCCGCATCCGGCGTTGTGCCCGGGATGTCGATGAACAGAAGGGGCGTGCGCCCCGGCAGACGGTGTATCTCCATCTGCATTCCGGGAAGGGCATGTTTCTCGCACCAGCCGGCGGCAAGCTGCACGGCCTTTTCGATGTGACCGTTGGCTTCCCAGTCGGCGTCGAAGTTGGGCGACTTGGCGGGAATGCGGACGTAGTCCTCGAGGGCCGGGACGATCTCGCTGTCCCATGCGGCATCACAGTATTGCTTGAGCGTTTGCGTGTCCACGACGAATCCTTTGCTTGAGTTGAACGGCATCGATCGCGCCCTAGTGTACCGGTTCGCGTGGACGGTCTTCAGAAAAGGATAAAAAGGGGCCCGCCGAAGCGGGCCCAGCACGCGTCCGTCGCAAATTGCGACGGGAGGAGGACACGGTTACTTCTTCACTTGGCGACAGGACGTCGGGACGAATTTGTACATGCTCTTGCTCTCGACTTTGCACACCCACTTCACGCTGTCCCTGCTGCCTGTGGAGGAGAGGTACAGATACTTGCCTTGCAGGGGTTTGGCCACCTCTGTCGACTTGAACTTGACGCTTACGAGATTGCCGTTCTTCGCGGCGCTGATGGTCACCGATTTGACGTACTTCCCACTGATGCTGTTGGGCGAAGCCAGGCCCGCCGACGCGTTTGAGGGCGGCCAGGAGCCGGTCTCGTTGTAAAAGGCGACGATCGCGCTCTTCGTGCCATCCGCGAGGACGTATCCTTCCGATCCCTCCGCCTGCGTGGTGTAGTTCAGGTACAGGGGAATTGCGATGGCCGCCAGGATGGCGATAATCGCCACCACGATCATCAACTCGATCAACGTGAACCCTTGCTGTCTGTACGCCATCCGGTTGACCTCCGGCTCCCAAGGGGCTTGCGTTATTCACGGAATGTGCAGCAAGAAGCATGCCAAAATCGGGTCCAAGCTCCTGGCATGGCCACAAAATATTATAAAAAACAAGTAAATAACGAGATATTCTAATAGTTATTATCAGGAACGTGAGTCGTCAGTCTGACTCAAAATGCCAAAAATTGTCACTTTTTGACAATTTTTGACAATGGAATTGTCATATTTGTCAGGTATTGATCTGTTTCGCGAGTTGACGCTGCATCACGATGCGCTGTATTTCGTTGGTGCCCTCGTAGATTTGCATGACCTTCGCATCGCGCATCAGTTTCTCGGTGGGATATTCGCGGCTGTAGCCGTAACCCCCGAGAATCTGGGTCGCCTCGGTGGCCGCCCACATGCCGGTGTCCGAGCCGAAGGCTTTGGCGTAGGCGGCAAGCAGGGTGTTATTGATCCCCTGGTCCTTGGCCCACGCGGCCTTGCGTGCCAGCAGTCGCGCCGCCTCGGTACGCATGCCCATTTCGGCGATCTTGAATCCGACTCCCTGGTGCTCGAGGATGGATCTGCCGAACGTCTTGCGTTCCGCGCCATAGCGCAATGCCTCGTCGAGCGCACGCTGGGCCAGGCCGGTGGCCATGGCGCCCACCATGGGGCGGGAGCGATCGAACACGCGCATCGCGATCTTGAAGCCCTCGTTCTCGGCGCCGAGGCGCTGGGCATCGCCGACGACGACGTCTTCCAGGAACACCTCGCAGGCGGGGGAGGCCTTCTGGCCCATCTTGGCCAGCGGCTTGCCCACGGACAGCCCGCGGGTGTCGCGGTCCACCAGGAAGGCGGTCATGCCGTAGGTCCCCTTGTCCGGGTCCGTCTTGGCAAATACCACGAAGAACTGCGCCACGCTGGCGTTGCTGATCCAGATCTTCTGGCCGTTCAGCACCCACTCCTTGCCCTTGCGCTCGGCCCGGGTCTTGACGGCGCCGGCGTCGGATCCGGCCGAAGGCTCGGTGAGGGCGTAGGCTCCGAAGCTTTCGGAGAGCAGGCCGAAGTACTTCTTGCGCTGCTCCTCGTTTGCGGCGATGTTGATGGGATCCGCGGCGAGATTGTTGAGCAGGATCGCCAGGGCGATGCCGGAGCAGCCCCAGCCCAATTGCTCGGCGACGAGGATCAGGTCGAGGACGGAGCCGCCGGTTCCCCCGAATTCGTCGGGAACGCTGACATTCATCAGGCCGAGTTCACGGGCCTGGCTGACGATATCCTCCGGGAATTCCGCTTTTGCGTCATACTCCACTGCATTCGGGGCAATGACTTCCCGCGCGAACTTCTGCGCCAGTTCGCTGATCATGGTTTGTTCTTCGGTCAACGCGAAATCCACGTAGGTCTCCCGGGGTTTGCCAGGCGCGTAGTTTACCAATCCGGCCGGGAGCGGATCACGCTTCAGGCGGCTCCAGCTCCACGGGACGCGCCGGGTCGCGGATCCATTCGCTCCATGAACCGGGGTAGAGGCGCGAACCGGAAAGCCCCGCGTGCTCCATGGCCAGCAGGTTATGGCAAGCGGTGACTCCCGAACCGCAGTAATGCACGATGCTCTGGGGATCGTGGGCGAGGGCCGAAAATCGGGTTCGCAGTCTTTCCCGTGGCAGGAACCGGCCCCGCTCGTCGAGGTTTTCCGCGAAAGGCCGGCTGCGGGCGCCCGGAATATGGCCGGCCACGGGGTCGATGGGCTCGTTTTCTCCCCTGTAGCGCTGCCGGTCCCTGGCGTCCACCAGCCGGCCCGGATGGGCATGCGAAACGATGCGTGCCACCTCGTGTACGTCCGCGGTTTCCGCGAGCGGCTCGCGAACCCTGAAGCGGACGGGCGCCGGCCGCGCGGCCTCTCCCTCTTCCAG
>JBJKSR010000232.1:0-3176 GCA_046703965.1 Gammaproteobacteria bacterium
AGCTCGACGACACCCGGATGATTCTCGATTTCGATGGTGATCCGGGCCTCACCTGCGCGCAAATCAGCGAGACGCTCGGTGACGTCACTCACTTGATTACCAGCACCTGTTCGCACCACCCAGCCGCGCCGCGCTGGCGCCTCATCATGCCGTACACGCGGCCCGTGTCGCCCGCAGAACACGCTCAACTGTTCGATCACTTCGCGGCGATGTACCCGGCCGGTGCGGTAGACACGGCCGCGCGTGACGCCTCGCGCTTGTGGTTCGGTCCAGGCTGCTGGTCCGATACGCTCGAGCATCGAGAGTTCCATGTGCAGCGTGGGGCGCGATTCTTTGATCCCGAGTCGGTGCTCACTACCTCCCATGACTCCGCTGCCGCGCTGCCCGCATCGTTCGCTGCGCGGCAGCCCATTCTCGTGAACGGTCCGCACCCGAACGATGCGCTGGCCTACTCTCCAGAGCGTCCGAAGCCGGACGCCACGCAGGTGCGTCGGATGCTGTCCCACATCCGTATCCCGGACTCGCCGCACAAGCGCCGCGATCCGTGGCTCAAGGTCCTGCAAGGAGTGCACGACTGCTTCGGGGGCTCGGAAGAAGCATTTAGAATCGTAGCAGCTTGGTCGTCTACGCAGCCCGGCTACGTCGATGACGCCGATGTTAGATATACATGGGACACCTGCCGTCGCAAAGGCATCACGATCGCCAGCGTCATTCAGATGGCGCTCGACGGCGGCTTCGTGTTCGATGCGCCGGCCGAGGAAGAGGTTGTCGAGGATCCGGCCGCCATGCCCGTGCAGGCCGCGCAGCCCGCGACGGACACACAGCCGTCTGCGACGCTCACTCGTGCCACCCGTGAAATGAAGCAGCGGATTCGCGAAGCGGTCAAAAATGGTGAAGATCCCGTGTCAGTCGCGCGCCGAGAGCTAGAAGCTGACCTTAAATTTGTGGCCGATCAGCAGGCTTACTACTCGATAGCCGCGCACACACTCCTTAACCAGTTTGGCATCAAACACTTGTACCGGGCGGCAATGCCGCTCAAAACGTCGAGCGCCCGCATGGACCCCGTGCAGGTCCTCGAAGAGTCCGACTCTAAGCCGATCGATGAGTCTATGGGTTACGACCCTGGCCAACCCGATGTGTTCGTCGAGTACGGTCGCCAGCTCGCCAACTGGTACCGGCCGTGGATCGTCGAGCCCGCGAAGCCTACCTCGCAGGAGTGGGACCGATTCCGCTACCTTCTCAACCACGTCGCCCCGAAGAAAGCCGACAAGGTGTTTCTCAACTATTTCCTCGGGCTCCTCGCGTACAGTGTCCAACATCCGGGCAAGAAAGTCACATCGGCGCCGCTGTTGTATTCGCCTCAAACAGGAACGGGCAAGACCACGCTGGGCTTCGAGGTTCCTAGATTGCTCTTCGGGCCCGCGAATAGTGCGCTCGTGCTCAACGATGAGACTGACTCCGGTTTCTCGGATTTCCTCGCCAAAGCGCATTTCTTGCATCTTGATGAAGTATTTATGGGTGGCATGAAGAGCGCCGCCCGCGCCGCCGACAAGTGGAAACCCGTGGTCACCAACTCCGTGATTCGGGTTCACCCCAAAGGATTCGCCGGGTACGACCTCACTAACCATATCGTAGTGACTGCGTGTTCGAACCAGGAGAATGCACTTTATCTGACCGACTTCGACAGACGATGGGCTGTCCACGAGATCCGCAGCGGCAAGCTCGACAAGACATTTGCGAAGGAGTTTTACGCTTGGCTGTGGGGGCCGCGCGGCGCAAGTGTCCTGCGGTACATTTTCCTGACCATCTCCACGGCCGGATTCAATCCGCATGCCGATGCTCCGATGACTCACGAGAAGAAGGCCATGATTCGCACGCGCGATGATGTGGTCCGGGAGATCGATGCAATGCGGGCCGAAGGCGCCAAGCCGTTCGACCGCGAGCTGTTCAACCTCTCCGACTTGCGTCACGAGCTGGGGCAACGTGTTCCGAGGTTCAAGAACACCGGCTGGTCTCGCTTGACTGAGGCGGTGCGCGGATTCGCCGAGCAATTGGCCTATGCTCGGCGAACAGGCGATGACGGCGCAAAACAAAGATGGTGGACGACAGGAGACGTCGTTGCGTGGTCTGCCGCAACCGACGACGAGATAAGGGCATATATCTTGGAGGACACATTACCGACGTGTGTAAAACCCGCTGCGCCCGCTAAATCGCAGAGCGGCGGCACGGGAGCGTGACGCCATGGACAACATGTTGAAATTTCTAAGCGCGGCACCGATGCAAACGCCCAAGCAGCCAAAAATTCCTCAATTCGTCAAGGACGAAGCGCGCCTTGAAAGCTGGTTTTGGGAGTACGCGGACTCGGACGATAAATTCCTGGGTGCCTACAGCCTGGAGGAACTCAAGGGATATACCGGGATCTCCAAGCAGCGCCTGCGCGACGTGCTGCGCCGGTGCGGCTGGCATCGCGTGCGTGACCGGCAATCCGGCGTAGAGCTGTGGTCGAAGTTCGGCACGCAAACACGGAGCGACACGGAATGAGTCAACTGCCTGCAACTGCACCATCCGAAACGGAGATCGCCCGCGCCGTCGTGCTGCTCTCGGAAGGCTTGCTCACCGACGATCAATTCGGCTCCTTGGCGGGATTCGCACGCGAGGGTGTCTCCGCTTGGCTGACGCAACCGGGCCGCATCCATGCGCTCCATCGCGTCGAGGTGGAACTCCGAAGCTCGGGAGCGCTCGCGCGCATTCGCGGAGCACACGCATCTGATGAGGCGATACAGGTCGCACTCGAAATAATGCGCGACGAGAACCTGTCGCCGACGCCCAAGCTCGATGCAGTTAAGACCGTCTTGCGAGCTGGCGGAGCCGAAAGGCCCGTAGAGAAAGACGAGCGCCCGGTGCAAAGTGTGCGCATCAACATAAATCTTGCGTTGCCGGGCGACGCGCCCGGCGCTGGCCTCGTGGTCATCGAAGGCACGGCGCGGGCTGTGCGGACGCCGGGCGCCGGTTCAATCGATAGCGAGATGTCAGAAACATGAAGCTTTCCGACCTTCCAGAGGAAGCCCAGCGCGCTGCAATTCGCGCACTCGGCGAGTGTGCGCGGAACGAAGTCAACCGGATGCTAGATGACCCGAATTTCAAGGGCGTTCCGCGCGTGGCGCTCCTTGCTCAGC
>JBJKSR010000233.1:0-7727 GCA_046703965.1 Gammaproteobacteria bacterium
TTTGGGGGTAAGGTTTTCCCAAAGCCTAGGGAGTTCTGTCTCGGCGGAATTCGTGCTTCCTACGGCGTCGGCGCCACGTGGTTGACGCCGATCGGCGCGCTCCGATTCAGTTATGCTTTCCCGTTCCATTACAAGTCCACGGATCAGACCAACAATTTCCAGTTCACCCTGGGGGCCTATTTCTGATGAAAAAGCTCGGTATCGCGTGCGTCATCGCCGGCATGGTGCTTTCCGTCCCGGCATTGGCCGCCCGGGTCGCCTATGTCGATTATTCGACCCTGATGCAGAAGGCCCCGCAGATAAAGGCTTCGGAGAAGTTGCTCAAACAGGAATTTGCCCCGCGCCTCAAGGCGATAGAGAAGCTGCAGACCCGCGTCAAGTCGCTTGAGCGGCAGTTGAATGACGTGGGGCCGACGGGCAATCCCCTGAAGTGGTCGTCGCTGCTGGAAAAGTATCATCATGCCGAGAAGGCGCTGAACAAGGACGAGCAGTCCTACCAGTCCGGCCTCACCCTGCGTCGCGCCCAGTTGCGTGACAATTTCAGGCAGGTCGTGGACAATGACATCAAGGCCTACGCCAAGGCGCACGGGATCGCATTGGTTCTCAAGGCGGGGGAAGTGTACGCGGGACAGGGCGTGGACGTGACCTCGGAGATATTGGAGCGGCTGCGCAGCGACTACCGCAAGGTGCAAGCCCAGGAGAAATCGACGAAGAAGCCATGAGCGGAAAGGGGATCAGCCTGGGCGAGCTCGTCGAGCGACTCGGCGGCACGCTGGAGGGCTCGCGGGACGCACGGATTACCGGCGTGGGGACTTTGGCCGCGTCCGGGCCCGGGGCACTCAGCTTCCTGTCCAATTCGCTTTACCGTTCCCAGTTGCCCTCGACCCGGGCGGGTTGCGTTGTGCTGCGCGCGGAGGATGCCGGGGCGTGTCCCGTGCCCGCCATCGTGACCGACGACCCCTATCTTTATTATGCGCGCGCCGCCTCGCTGATCGTACCGGAGCCCCCGGTGGCCCCGGGGCTCCATCCCTCGGCGGTCGTGGACGCCACGGCACACATCGACGAGAGCGCCTGGGTGGGTCCCCAGACCGTTATCGGCGCCGGCGTCGAAGTCGGGCCGGGTGCGAGCATCGGCCCCGGGTGCGTGCTCGGGGAGGGCGTTCGGATCGGTGCAGGATCGCGCCTGAGCGCCAACGTAACGGTTATCGCCGGAGCGTGCATCGGTTGCCGCTGCGTGCTGCATCCCGGTGTCGTCATCGGGGGTGACGGCTTCGGGATCGCGCGTGCGCGCGAGCGGTGGATCAAGGTGCCGCAGCTCGGCAGCGTCGAAATCGGCGACGACGTGGAGATCGGCGCCAATACCGCCATCGACCGGGGCGCCATAGAAAATACGGTGATCGAGGACGGCGTCAAGCTCGACAACCTGATCCAGGTGGGGCACAACGTACGCATCGGCGCGCATACGGTGATCGCAGGCTGCACGGGCATATCCGGTAGCGCCCGCATCGGCGCCCGTTGTATGATCGCGGGGCAGGTCGGGATAGCGGGCCACATCAGCATTGCCGACGACACGCTGATCATGGGAAAAAGCGTGGTCAGTCGCTCGATCGCGAAGCCGGGCGGCCACTTTTCGGGCGCGTTGCCGATGCAGGAGAGCCGCAAGTGGCGGCGGAACAGCGCGCGATTCAAAAACCTGGATGATTTGGTGCGCCGGGTGGCGCAACTGGAACGTCAGAGCAAGGACAAAGGGTCATGAGCGAACCGGAAACCTTCGACATTCACAAGATTCTCGAATACCTGCCGCACCGTTACCCTTTCCTGCTGGTCGATCGCGTGCTCGAATGCGTGCCTGGCGAGCGCCTGGTGGCGATCAAGAACGTCACGATCAACGAGCCTTTCTTCATGGGGCACTTCCCCGTGCGGCCCGTGATGCCCGGCGTCCTGATCATCGAGGCCATGGCGCAGGCGACCGGCCTGCTTGCGTTCCGGACGAAGGGCCTGCCGCCGGAAAACATCCTGTATTACCTCGTGGGCGTACACAACGCCAAGTTCCGGCGCCCGGTCGAGCCCGGCGACCAGTTGAAGCTGACGGCACGCATCCAGCGCACGATCCGCGGTGTCTGGTGTTTCGAGGTGCAGGCCGAGGTCGATGGATCGGTTGCGGCTTCGGCGGAGATCCGTTGTGCCGCCAGGGAGGTCGAAGCTTGATAGATCCCCGGGCCGTCGTGCATCCCGATGCCCGGCTGGCGGACGGCGTTCGAATCGGCCCCTTCGCCGTCATAGGGGCCGAGGTGGAAATCGGCTCCGGTAGCGAGATCGGGGCCCATGCGATCGTGGAGGGCCCCACGGTCATCGGCGCCGACAACCGCATCTACCCTTTCGCTTCGATCGGTCTTGCTCCGCAGGACAAGAAGTACGCGGGCGAGGCGACCCGGCTCGTCATCGGGGACGGCAACACGATTCGCGAATACTGCACGCTCAACCGGGGTACGACCCAGGACCGGGGTGAGACGACCCTGGGTTCCGACAACTGGATCATGGCCTATGTGCACATCGCCCACGACTGCATCATCGGCAATCATACGATCCTTGCCAACAACGTCACCTTGGGTGGGCATGTACGCATCAGCGATTGGGCCATACTCGGTGGGTTTGCCAAGGTGCACCAGTTCTGCAGGCTGGGCGAGCATTGTTTCATCCAGATGGATGCCGGCGTCACCAAGGACGTGCCGCCTTACGTGATTGCCGCCGGCATGCCGGCGAAGCCCCGCGGCGTGAATAGCGAAGGGCTGAAGCGCAGGAATTTCACGGTTGAGGAGGTGCGCCTGATCAACGAGGCCTACCGCCTGCTTTACCGCTCCGACAAGTTGCTCTCCGAAGCCCGTGCGGAACTGAACGAGCGGGCCGAGGCCGAACAGGTGCTCGCTCCGCTCGCCGAATTCCTGGAGGCCAGCGAGCGCAGCATCATCCGCTGATGGTGGCGCCCGCGCCTGTCATCGGTCTGGTGGCCGGCGAAACCTCGGGCGACCGGCTCGGGGCGACGCTGATCCGGGCCCTCGGGGAGCGGCTCCCCGGTGCGCAGTTCATGGGCATGACAGGGCCGGCCATGCGGGCCGCGGGGTGCCGTTCACTTGCCGATATCGATGAATTGTCGGTCATGGGGGTATCCGAGATCCTGCGCCACCTGCCGCGCCTGCTCCGTTTGCGCCGCCGGCTGACGGACGAGCTGCTGCGCGAGCGCCCGGCGGTCGTGATCGGTATCGATTCGCCCGATTTCACTCTCGGGCTCGAGCGCCGGTGCCGTAAGGGCGGATTGCATACCGTGCACTACGTCAGCCCCTCGGTCTGGGCCTGGCGGCCGGGCCGCGTACGGACCGTCGCGCGGGCGGCGGAACTCGTGCTGTGCCTGTTGCCCTTCGAGCCGGAATGCTACCGGGACGTCGACGTGCGGGCGGAATTCGTGGGACACCCGCTTGCCGGGGAACTGCAGCCGCGTCCCGCCGCCGAGGCACGGGAGGCACTGGGGCTGGCGCCTTCGGGCCGGATCCTGGCCGTGCTCCCGGGCTCACGGGGCGGCGAGCTCGACCGGCTGCTGCCGCCGTTTCTGGGCGCGGCTGCGGAATTGGCCCGGGCGCGGGCCGATCTGCGGGTCGTGATTCCCGTGGCCCGGCCCGAGTTGCGCCCCCGGGTGGAAGCGGCCTGCTCCGTGTATCCGGACTTGACGCCTCTGCTGCTCGACGGACAGGCGCACGAAGCCGTCGCCGCGGCCGACGCCGTACTTGTGGCGTCGGGTACCGCCACGCTGGAAACGCTTCTGCTCGACCGCCCCATGGTGGTGGCCTACCGGATGGCGCCGCTGACCGCGTGGCTGCTGTTGCGGGTCGGTCTGCTGCGTACCCCGCATTTCTCGTTGCCGAACCTCGTAGCCGGGCGGGCCGTGGTTCCCGAACTCGCGCAGGACGCCGCGAGCGTTGCTAAAATCGTTGACAGTCTGGCGCCCTTGCTCGATGACGCACGAGCGCGGGAAAGACAGCGCGCCGCTTTTGCCGAGGCGCGCGAGGCGCTGGGCCGGCACGCCGCCGGACATGCGGCGGATCTGATCGCCGGTATCGTGGAAGCGTCCTCCTGATTCTCGCGCAGCGGTTCCGGAGGTACACGGCACGCAACGCTAACGGGGGGCTTGAAATGCGAGTGGCAGGCGTGGACGAGGCGGGGCGCGGCCCATTGGCGGGCCCGGTCTATGCTGCGGCGGTGGTCCTTCCGCTCCGTCACCGCCTGGCCGTAACCGATTCCAAGCGGCTCAGCGCGCCGCGGCGCGAGCGCCTGGCAGTTGCGATCCGCCGCCGCGCGCTGGGATGGGCGGTGGCCAGTGTCCCGGCCGCGGAGATCGACGCGATCGGGATTCACGAGGCCAGCCTGCTGGCGATGGCGCGCGCGCTGGCCGAACTCGAACCCAGGCCCGAGCTGGCCCTCGTCGACGGACGTTTCGCTCCGCGCTGCAACATTTCCTGCAGAGCCATCGTGCGCGGCGATCTCAGCGAGGCGGTGATCAGTGCGGCTTCGATCCTGGCGAAGGTGGCGCGCGATGCCCACATGCTCGTCCTGGATGCACGCTATCCGCAATACGGGTTCGCCCGCCACAAGGGCTACCCCACGGCGGCGCACCGCTCGGCGCTGGAACGCCATGGCCCCTGTCCCGAGCACCGGCGCAGTTTCGCCCCGGTCCGGGCCTGCGAGGCCATTCCATGAGCGTGCCGTTCGTCCATCTGCGGGTGCATACCGAGTATTCGCTCGGCGACAGCATCGTGCGCATTCCCCAGTTGATGGACCGTGTGGCGGAACTGGGCATGCCGGCGGTGGGATTGGCCGACGCGGGGAATCTCTTCGCCCTGGTCAAGTTCTATCGGACCGCGGAGGGAACGGGCATCAAGCCGGTCATCGGCGCCGACCTCAATCTAGTGACCGGCGATGCGGGCGAGGCGGGACGGGTGTGCGTCCTGGCCTGCGGGCGGGAAGGCTACCGGCAGCTCAGCGAAGCCATTACCCGCAGTTTCGTCGAAGGTCAGCACGCGGGACAGCCGCAAGTGCGGGCCGAGTGGCTGCGCGCCGAAAGCCCGCGACTGATTGCGCTGGCGGGGCGCCGGAGCCCCCTCGGGCATGCGCTGCTGGCCGGGGGCATCGAACGCGGGCGCGAATGCCTGCAGCGCCTGGCGGCGCTGTTTCCCCACGGTCTGTACCTGGAACTGACGCGCACCGGGCAGGGCCGCGAGGAGGAGGCCTTCAACCAGGCGGCGCTGGATCTGGCGGCGGAAACGGGGACGCCGGTGGTGGCGACCAACGATGTCTGTTTCCTGGGACCCGACGACTACGAGGCGCATGAGGCCCGCGTGGCGATACACCAGGGTTATCGCCTGACCGACGCCTCGCGTCCGCGGCTGTTCAGCCGCGAACAGTACCTGAAAAGTGCCGACGAAATGGCGGAACTGTTTGCCGACGTTCCCGAGGCACTCGCGTCGAGCGTCGCCATCGCCGAGCGGGCGACCCTGGAACTGGAATTCGGACGCCCGGTCCTGCCGGCTTTCCCGGCCTCCGGGGGCCGGGACGAGACGGCGCTGCTGATTGAGCGCTCGGAGGAGGGGCTCGAACGCCGCCTGCGGGTGCCGGGCTTCCGGCCGGCCGGCGATGCCGAAGCCTACCGTCGGCGTTTGCACGAAGAACTCGACGTCATCGGCAAGATGGGATTTTCCGGGTACTTCCTCATCGTCGCCGACTTCATTGCCTGGTCGCGCGAACACGACGTGCCGGTCGGTCCCGGACGCGGGTCGGGAGCGGGATCCCTCGTCGCATATGCGATCGGCATCACCGACCTCGACCCGTTGGCCTACGACCTGCTGTTCGAGCGCTTCCTCAATCCGGAACGTGTCTCGATGCCGGATTTCGACGTGGATTTCTGCATGGAAGGGCGCGACCGGGTTATCGATTACGTGGCCGAACGCTACGGCCGCGACCGGGTGTCGCAGATAATCACCTACGGTACCATGGCCGCGCGTGCCGTCGTGCGCGACGTGGGCCGTGTGCTGGGCCATCCTTACGGCTACGTGGACAAGATCGCCAAGATGGTGCCCTTCGAGATCGGCATGACTCTCGAGAAAGCGCTGCAGGAATCACCCGAACTCAAGCAGGCCTACGATGGCGAAGAGGAGATCCGCAGCCTGATCGATCTCGCGCGCAAGCTCGAAGGGCTGGCGCGCAACGCGGGCAAGCACGCCGGCGGCGTCGTGATCGCCCCCACGCCTCTGACCGACTTCACGCCGCTTTACGCGGAAGCCAACGGTGCGAGCCCGGTGACGCAGTTGGACAAGGACGACGTGGAGGCGGTAGGGCTGGTCAAGTTCGATTTCCTCGGGTTGCGCACGCTGACGATCATCGACAAGGCGGTCAAGCTGGTTAACGCGAACCTGCCCGAAGGCGAGCCGCCGGTGGTGATCCGCGACCTGCCGCTCGACGACGAGCCGACATTCGATCTGCTCCGGGCGGGCGAGACGACCGCCGTGTTCCAGCTCGAGTCGCGCGGCATGAAGGAACTGATCAAGCGCCTCCAGCCGGACAGCTTCGAGGACATCATCGCGATCAATGCGCTTTTCCGGCCCGGGCCGCTGCAGTCCGGGATGGTGGACGACTTCATCGCCCGCAAGCACGGCGCCGAGGTGCATTACCCGCACCCGGACCTGCAGCCGATCCTCAAGCCGACCTATGGCGTCATCCTGTACCAGGAGCAGGTGATGCAGATCGCCCAGGTGCTGGCCGGCTATACGCTGGGCGGCGCGGACCTGTTGCGCCGCGCCATGGGCAAGAAGAAGCCCGAGGAAATGGCCCGCCAGCGCGAAATCTTCACCAAGGGGGCGGTCGAGCGCGGCGTCGCGGAAAAGACCGCCACCCACATCTTCGACCTTATGGAGAAGTTCGCGGGCTACGGCTTCAACAAGTCGCATTCCGCGGCATACGCCCTCCTGGGTTACCAGACGGCGTGGCTCAAACGGCATTATCCCGCGGCGTATATGGCGGCCGTGCTTTCCGCCGACATGGATCACACGGACAAGATCGTGAACCTGATCGACGAGTGCAAACGCATGGGACTCGACATTCTGCCGCCCCATGTCAACCACTCCGGGTACCCCTTCGTGGTCGAAGGCAAGAGTACGGTGCGGTACGGCCTGGGCGCGATCAAGGGGCTGGGGCGCAGCGCCGTGGAGGCCCTGGTCGAGGAACGCGAAGCGAACGGGGCCTATCGCAATCTCTCCGACTTGTGCTCCCGCGTGGACAAGGAGCGCCTCAACCGCAAGGCCTACGAGGCATTGATCGAGTCGGGCGCCCTGGACGGCCTGGCCGAGCACCGGGCGCAATTGATGAGCCAGTTGCCGGGTGCCATCGCGGCCGCCGAACAGCGCCAGCGTGCCGGCGAGGCCGGGCAGGTGGACCTGTTCGGGTTGTCGAGCGCGGCCACGGCCCGTACGGCGGACACCTCCGTTGCCGCGTGGGACGAGCACGAACGGCTGGCGCGCGAAAAGGCCACGCTGGGTCTGTACCTGAGCGGTCATCCGATCAATCGCTACCGTGCGCTGGCCCCGCAGCTCGGCGCCGAGCAGAACGCCCACCTGGTAGGCGAGCCGCCGGGCACCGGCGGTTCGCCGACGAGAAACGTCCCTCTCCTGGCGATCGTTCTGGAA
>JBJKSR010000234.1:0-4108 GCA_046703965.1 Gammaproteobacteria bacterium
CAAAGTCGCTGCAGGCCTGCTTCGAGTCCGGGGCGACGGCGCGTTTTGCGTCCGCCACCAAGGACACGGCGGCGGTACGTTTGCACTTCAGCGCCTGGGGCCGCAGCGGGGCGCTGGTGCCGGTGCACCTGCAGGCCGGACGGGCCACGGGTAACCGCATTGCCTATCGGGGTGCGGGGATCGAGGCCTGGTGGCGGGCGTTGCCGATCGGCTACGAACAGGGCTTCACCGTCACGCGTGCGCCGGCGGGTACGGGCAAGCTGGTGCTCGAACTCAAGGCGAGTGCCCCGGCGCAGGTGCATGCAGGGATGCTCAGCTGGGGTGTGGTGCACTACGGCAAGCTCTACGTGACCGATGCGGCGGGGCATCGCCTGCCCGCGCGGCTGAGCGCGCACGGGCGCACCGTACGGATCAGCATCGCCGATGCCGGCGCTCACTACCCCCTCACCATCGACCCCGACGTGTGGGTCACGCAACGCGAATCGGCGCCGAGTCCTGCCTCGGCACCCGAAGTCGGGATCCAGGTCGCGCTATCTCGATCCGGCACGCTCGCGCTGGTGGGAGGGAGCAATCATGTCTATGTCTACACGAAATCAAACGGCGAATGGTCATTGCAGACCGAGCTGGTTCCCCACGGCACGGGTTTGACCATTGGATCGTTTGGTGGGTCCATGTCACTCAGTGCCGACGGCACGATCGCGTTGATCGGGGCGCCATTCAGTACCTCCGGCGGCTACCTTCAGGGGAGGGCCTTCGTCTTTCAGGATGTCAACGGCACCTGGACGCAGACGGCTATCCTTCACGCACCCCTTAACCACGCCGGAAGAATTCCTGCTTTCGCCAAATTCGGAGTGGCCGTTGCGCTCAACGGTGCAGGAAACGAGGCACTGATCGGTGCTTCCTTCCTTTCTCAACCGGGCTTCTTCCTGGAGGGATCCGCCTTCATCTATAGGAATGTGAACGGAACCTGGACGGAAACCCAGCAATTCTGGCTGCCTGCGGGCACTGATAAGTTCTTTGCCGTTTACGGCGGTGAAGTTGCGATGGACGATGCCGGCGATGAAGCGATAGTGTCGGCCGAAGAGCAGAGTAATGCTGTTGGCGGAGTTTACGTCTACAACTACGCCGGCGGGGCTTGGTCCCCCGCGACTACGCTTTTGGCAAGCGATGGCGCAAGCGGGCACGCTTTTGGATCATCGCTGAGCGTTAACCCGGCGGGCAACGCCCTTCTGGTAGGTGCCTATAGTTTTCCGGGATACTCGGCCAATTATGGAAAGGGTTACGTTTTCACCAAGAGCAACGGGACGTGGCAGCAAACAGGGGAGCTGGTGGCCACAGACCATGGGCAATCCGACGAAATGGGCGCCAGCGGTGCGATTTCCGCCTCGGGCAACACGGTCGTGATGGGGGCTCCGCAATATAACCCGTTGTCAAGCCAGTTCTTGGCGGAAGGCACCGCTTACGTCTTCAGCAATTTGAACGGTACTTGGACTCAGACGGCGCAACTCGAGCCCTCAGGCAAGTCGGCCGCATGGATGACCAAATTGGCGAATTACGGTTGGTCGGTCGCCGTGTCGGGAAATAACGTCCTGGTTGGGGGGCCGCGATTTTACCCGAATTATATGAATAAACATCCGGGACCGGGCGCCGCGTATTTCGTAACCGCTGCGAATTTGTCCTTGGCGTTGGATGTGCCGGCGCGGGTGACGGCCTCGGCGCAATACACGAGCCAGGCGATTTTGACCAACAACAGTGCGAGCGCGAGCCCGCCGCTCACGGCGATCATGCCCCTACCCGCGGGGGTGGGCTATGTATCGGCGACCTCGACGCAGGGCAGCTGCAGTCAGACCTCTGTGGCCGTGAGCTGCGACTTGGGCCAGGTAGCGGGTAATGGGGGCATGGCGACCATAACGCTGACCCTGACTGCGCCGCCCATGGGCGGAACGATCAAGAACCAGGTGTCGCTGTCGAACGTGAGTCCTACGATGCTTACGAGTAAGGATTCTGCAGTGGGCGGGCCCCCGGGTGTGAGCGGTCTGACGGGCCTGCAATTGGGTGAGTCGCAGAGCGGCACGGAGACCTTCAGCGTCGGCGGGACGGGCCTGCTCACGGTGACGGCGCACTCTTCGAACCAGAAGTTGTTGCCGGATGCGAATATCACCGGGGCGGGTAGTTGCACGACGGCGAACGTGTGCACGCTGGGCGTCAAGCCGGTGGCGCAGCAGTCCGGCAGTGCGGACGTGACGGTGACAGTCACCGACAGCACCGGAGCGAGCGCCAGCGGGAACTTTACGGTCACGGTAGTGGCACCGCCGGCGCCGTCCTCGAACATTAGCGGCGGCGGCGGCTTCGGCTTGTTGTCGTTGCTCGGAATTTTGATGCTGGGTGTTTGCGCCGTTGCGATGCGACGTAATGGCACACAAGAGCGATAGATCGGATTATCGGGGCCTCGAAAGATTTCACTGATTCCCTCGCTCTCGCCGCGAGAGCACTCGAAGGTGGTTGTGAAAGCAGCCACCTTCATTTTCTTCAACATTCAGGCGGGCGATACCTTGACGCCGGCCATGGCGCCGATGTGGTTGACCATTATGGACCACTGCCTACGTTCAGTCCGGCATGTATATGGAGCAGGAATAGCAGAAGTGCGGTTCTGCCCGTCGACGCCGCAGTACGAGTGCGCCGTGCGGCTGGAGGATGGACCGGTGTGGCCAGAGGATTATATCGGGCAGATGACAGGAATTTAATGTTTTCGCTGCAAGCTGCGGAAACAGGGGCGGCTCCGAAGTTCAGCATGGAGATCGTCCGTCTTGGCGCCGGGTGCAGGCGGGAACGGAACTATTCGTGTTACATCTCTACTAAGTACTACGCGCTCGCGGAGTGCTCGTCACTCATGAGACCGGCCATTTTGTTCATAGGGGTACTGCTTGCCGGTACGTTGCCCGTGGGGGCCAGGGCCGCCAATCTAAAGCTCCCCGGAAAACGATTGCGTCTATGCCAGCCGGGGACCGAGTTTTGTCCCGTGGGCCAAGGTTTTTCCCTTCGCAGCCGGGAAACCATGGCGGCGGGGCATTTCTCCCTCGATGCCGGCGAGCAGGTGGCGTTCAAGAAGCCGTTTTCCCTCAAATTCAGTCCGGGGTTCGATCCGTCGGGAGGAGCGGGATCCGGCGAGGCGGATGCCGGGGCCGGTAACGATACGCAGCAGCAGGCTTATCTCAAGAAGTTCTCGCCAGGTGAGTCGACCCCGTTCGGCCAGCACGTGGTCGAGTGGACCCTGCTCACGGCGCCGATCGCGGCCTATGCGCTCAGCCCGGCGCTGGACCGGAGGCTTCACTACGACGGCACCGGAATCTGGAAGCGCCAGCGTCAGCTCGACTTCGAATACGCGGTGATTCTGGGCGAGGTCGGCGGCAGCCTGTGGTTCGGGGGGCAGAGTCGCATCGGCAGGACCTTCTGGCGTTCGATCGACGCCTCGCTGTATACGGCCGTGACGGTGCAGGCCATGAAGTACGCATTCAGCCGCGCCCGCCCGGAGCAGTCGTCGAGTCCGAACCACTGGTTCCAGGGCAATTGTTGCCAGAGTTTCCCGAGCGGAGAGGTGTCCTTTCAGGCCAGTGCCGTGACGCCATTCATTGCCGAATACCACAAGCAATATCCCTGGGTGTGGGCACTGGAGGCGTTTCCGGCCTATGATGCGTGGGCGCGCATGAAGACCCACGGCCACTGGCAAACCGACGTGCTGGCGGCCTGGGCGATAGGGACCGCCTGGGGCCTGTACGCGCATTTCGAGCCGAAGCCGCTGTTTTTGAGCATCATGCCGCACGGCATCATGGTGGGGATCCATGTCTATTTCTGAACGCCGTATGGGGCAGAGGCGGGTGCGATTCACCGGATTGCCCCTGGTCCTGCTTGCCGCGGCGGCACTGTGCGTCCTGGCCCGCCCCGCGCAGGCGGCGCCCCCCGCTTACAACGCGGGCGGGGCCGATTTCTCGATCGGGCTGGGCTTTCTGCGCTACCAGCGCCCCTATATCGGCAAGGACTATTGGAACCGGTTCATACCGCTGTTCTACGTCAATACCCGGCATTTCTACGTGCGCGGGCTCAATTTCGG
>JBJKSR010000235.1:0-3461 GCA_046703965.1 Gammaproteobacteria bacterium
TTTCTCCGGGCGGCACCGGATTGCCGGCGTCGTCGACCACGCGCAGCGCGTAGCCGGGCACCGCCTTGCCGGTGGAGCCGTAGCGCACCTCGCCCGGCCGGTTGGAAAGGAAGATATGCAGCATTTCGGTGGAACCGATCCCGTCGAGGATGTAGACGCCGCCGAAGTGTTTGGTCCAGCGCTCGCCGCTGTCTGCAGGCAGCGCCTCGCCCGCCGAGGTGCACACTCGCATGGCGACTTCCTCCTTCCTGGGCAGCTCGGGGCTGGCAAGCAGCGCGGCGAACAGCGTGGGTACGCCGTAGAAAATCGTCGGCTTGTGCTGTCGCAGGCGCTGGAACACCGCGGCCGGCGTCGGGCGCTCCGCCATGAGGACGGCGGTGGCGCCGACCGACATCGGAAAAGTCAGCGAATTGCCGAGGCCATAGGCAAAGAACAGTTTCGCCGCCGAGAAAACGAGATCGTTCTCGCGTATGCCCAGTATCGGCTTGGCGTAGAGTTCGGCCGTCTGGATCAGGTGCGAATGCATGTGCACCGCGCCCTTGGGCATCCCGGTCGAGCCCGACGAATACAGCCAGAAACAGGCGTCGTCGCAGGTGGTCGGCGCCGGATCGCAGGCCGCGCCGGCCGCAGCCATCAGTTGCGCCAGCGACAGCTTGCCGTGCGCGTCCTTGCCCGACACGATCACGTGCTTGAGAAACGGCAGTTTGCCTGCAGCGAGCAGCGGCGTAAAAGTCGGCAGCAGCGGCTCCGATACCACCAGCGCCTTGGCGCGGCTGTCGTTGAGCATGAACTCGTAGTCAGCCGTGGTCAGCAGGGTATTGCCGGCGATGGGGACGATGCCCGCCTTGATCGCGCCGAGAAACACGCTGGGGAAATCGACCGTGTCCAGCAGCGCCAGCATGATGCGATCTTCCGGCTGCAGGCCAAGGCCCTTCAGCGCATTGGCCGCGCGATTGACGCGCTCGGCAAGCTCGCTGTAAGTGACGCTGCCGGCGTCGTCGATGAATGCGGTCTTGCCCCCGCGCCCGGCGCGAAGATTGCGCTCGATCAGGTCATAGGCGGCGTTGTAGTCGCGCGGGATCTCTACGATGGGCGGGCTGACGCTATGGTCGGCAGTCGATAATCCGGGCATATGCTTCTCCTCTCTGTGTTCCCGTTGACCGCCCCTCCAGGGGAATGTCTGAACAAGAGGGTGACCCCTTGTATATCCCCCACTTCAGGGGAATCCTCGTCGGCGCGGTGGGCGGGTAGGTGTATTGATCGGAGGTTCCCTAAGCGGTCCTATGTTAGCACTCTTTATTTCGCTCTAACTATGGGATCCGGACCTTCGTAAGCTTGCGCAGCATCGCAACCAATCCATGGCGGAACGCGATCACCAGGACGACTATGAGGATGCCATAGGTCAGAACATTGAGTCGCCCGAGCGGTCGCACGCTCTCATCCAGGACGGCAAACAATACGCTCCCGATAACCGGTCCGAGCAGGGTGCCCATCCCCCCCAGAAGCAGCGTGACCAACACGGCGATATCCACGCTGACCAGTCCGAATACCGTCGGATTGATGTAGCCGCTGTAATAGGCGTAGACGGCGCCGGCGGCGCCGATTAGCGCCGAGCCGACCGAGGCGGCGAAAACCTTGTACATCGTGACGTCGATGCCGGCCAGCTCCGCGGCAAACTCGTCGTCGGCGATCGCGCGAAACGCAGTCCCGGCCCGCGAACGCATCAGCAGGTGATAAAGGACCAGGGAAAGCATGAGCACAGCGAGAATGACGTAGTAGCTCCCCCAGCCGGGCTTCAACGCCTCGGGCCTCAGGCCGCTCGTGTCGATACCTGTTTCGCCGTTGGTCCACTCGCGCAAGCCGAGGACGAGATTGCCGAAGATCATCGAGGACACCAGCGTCACGATGCCGACGAAGTTCACCCCCAGCCCGCGGCGCACCGAGACGTAGCTGAACACGCCGCCCAGGACGGCGGCAAACAGGATTCCGACCGGAATGCTCGCCCACGGAGACAGAGACATGTGCATGGCCAGTATCACCGAGACGTAGGCGGAGCAACCGGCCAGCGCGCCGACGCACAGGAACAACTGGCGCGTGTGCCCGAATATGATGTTGAACGCGACCGTATAGATCATGTAGATCAGCATGATCGTCGCGAGCCGCAGATAGTAGGCGCCGCCGCCCGGGCCGAGCGGCACCAGCCCCAGCGGCACCAGAGCCAGCACCACTGCCACGAGAAGCAGCGTCAGGTAGTCGGCGAGGTAACGGTATTTGTTCATGAACGCGACGCGAACAGCCCGGCAGGCCGCAGCAGGATCGTGAATACAGCGGTTCCCAGCAAAATGATGAGCGTCAGATACGCCCCGACGTAATAGCTCGCGAAGGCGTTGACAATGCCGAGCAACACTCCGGCCGCCAGCGTACCGTTGATGCTGCGCACGCCTCCTACCACCGCAACGATCAGCGCATAATCGGTGAGCCCGTTCCCCATTTCGGTTCCAAGGGAAGAAAACAGCCCCTGGGCGACGCCTCCGAGCCCGGCCATCATCGCACTCAAGACTACGATCAGGGTGCGGATCCTTCCCGGGTTAATCCCGCACAGTCCGGCCCCGACCTCGTTCTGGATGATCGAACGGATGACTTTTCCGAGCAAGCTTGTTTTCAGGAAAACGAACAGCAGTCCGAAGGCGAGGATGCTGATTGCGGCCACAGCCACGCTCGCCGTTCGAATGGTGATCCCGGCCACATCGAACGATGGCGTGGCAAGCGTGAGAGTGAGCGAGATGTCCGAATACTCATAGTCGAGAATTCCATTTATCACGAAGGAGAGTCCCAGGGTAATCAGCAAGCCGAGCAGCAGCCGCTCCTCCCCCGCCGAGCGGTAGGCGGGGATCAGCAGCGTCCGGTCGACCACCAGACCGAGAACGCCGGCGCTCAGGATGCCCACCACGCAGGCGACCACGGGGTGCAGTCCGGCGTTGATACACAGTGCCGCAACGATTCCACCCACTACGGCGAACTGCCCTTGCGCCAGATTGAGCACCCCTCCAAGCCCGAAGATCAGGGTGATTCCCACCGCCATCAGGGCAAGTTGCAGCCCCTGGACGGCGCCGTCTATCAGTATGGCGATCACAATTCAGGCCATTCCCAGGTAGGCCCGCTGGATGTCCGGATTCCCGAGCAGTTCCGCCGATGGTCCGAACAGGCGTATCTCCCCGTTTTCGAGCACGTAGGCCCGTTCGGTAAACGCCAGGGCGTGAGGGATTTGCTGCTCAGCGAGCAGGATGGTCAATCCCTCCGCCTTGAGCCGAGCGAGCTGCCTATACATCTCGCTCACAAAATGCGGGGAAAGCCCGGTGGAAGGCTCATCGAGCAGCAGTATCCTGGGCTTCGCCATCAACCCCCTGCCGACCGCCAGCATCTGCTGTTCTCCGCCGCTCAAGGTGCCGGCGATCTGCCGC
>JBJKSR010000236.1:0-6841 GCA_046703965.1 Gammaproteobacteria bacterium
CTTCCATGGTGGCTGGCCTGCATTCGAGCATTTCGGCCTCCACTTTTTTGTTTCCGCCGCCTGGAACCCGGTCAAGGACGACTATGGCGCCGCATCTTCGATACTGGGCACGCTCGTCACCTCGGCCATTGCCATCGTGCTCGCCGTTCCGATCAGCTTCGGGATCGCCCTGTTCGTCACCGAGATCGCCCCCCGCTGGTTGCGTCGCCCCATCGGCATCGCGGTCGAGCTGCTGGCCGGGATCCCCTCCATTATCTACGGCATCTGGGGGCTGTTCATCTTTGCTCCGTGGTTTTCGGACGACATCCAGCCGGCGCTGAGCAATACCCTGGGTCGCATTCCCTGGATCGGGCAGATTTTCCGGGGACCGCCGATCGGCCTCGGCTGGGCCGTTGCCGGCTTCATCCTCACGATCATGATCATTCCCTTCATCGCGGCCGTCTTGCGCGACGTATTCGAGGTGGTGCCGGTCACCCTCAAGGAGTCGGCCTACGCCATGGGATCCACCCGCTGGGAGGTGGTGCGCAAGGTCGTTCTGCCCTATACCCGTATCGGGGTCATCGGCGGCGTCATGCTCGGCCTCGGCAGGGCGCTGGGCGAGACGATGGCGGTGACGTTCGTGGTCGGCAACGCCCATGATCTGCATATATCCCTGTTTATGCCGGGCAATACGATCGCCTCGAGCATCGCCAACGAATTCACCGAAGCCGATACGCTCCTGCACCGGTCGGCGTTGATCGCTCTCGGCCTGATCCTGTTTGCGATCACCTTTATTGTGCTCGCCCTGGCCAAGTGGATGTTGGCGCACATGGAGCGCGCCCAGGGAGAGACGACGTGAGCGCCCGCTACATGCGCCGCCGTCTGGCCAACTGGGTCGCCCTGACGGTGTCCGTTGCGCTGACCGGCTTTGCCCTGTTTTTCCTTGGCTGGATCCTGTACGTGCTGTGCGCGAAGGGTTTCAGCTACGTCAATCTCTCGCTGTTCACTCAGAGCACCCCGGGCGCCGGCATCGACGGCGGCGGCCTCTCGAACGCGCTGGTCGGCAGCCTGCTCATCACCGGCCTGGGTATCGCCGTGGGCGCGCCGGTCGGCGTCCTGGCCGCCACCTGGCTGGCCGAATTCGGTGCCAGGCGACGGCTGACCACGATCGTGCGTTTCATCAACGACGTCCTGCTGTCCGCGCCCTCGATCGTCATCGGCGTCTTCGTCTACGGCATCGTGGTCGCGCCGATGGGCCATTTCTCGGCCTGGGCGGGCGGCGCGGCGCTGGCCATCATCGCCCTGCCCGTCATGGTGCGCACCACCGACAACATGCTGCAGCTGGTGCCGGACCAGCTCCGCGAGGCCGCCATCGCGCTCGGAGCCCCCCGCTGGCGCGTCACGATCTCGATCATCTACCGCGCTTCGCTCTCCGGCATCATCACCGGCCTGTTGCTCGCGATAGCCCGCATCATCGGGGAGGCGGCGCCGCTGCTGTTTACCTCGCTGGGCAATCAGTTCTTCAGCCTGGATCCCAACCGCCCGATCGCCGCGTTGCCGCAGGTCCTGTTCAATTTCGCGATGGGGCCGTATGACAATTGGCATCACCTGGCCTGGGCGGGTGCGCTGATAAGCACGCTGTTCGTGCTGGCGCTGATGATCGTCGCGCGCCTTTTTTCGGGCCGCAAACGCTAGCCGATAACGGAGGAGAAGTCCGACCATGACCCATAACCCCGAGGAGCTGACTTCCCCCCTGGTGGTCACTCATGCCGAAGAGAACCGGCAGCGCCCCCGGCCGCGGGAGTCGATCAAGCCCGGCAAGCGGCCTCCGGCGGGATTACAGCAGGTATCCAAGCCCAAGCTCGTCGCCCGCAACCTGGACTTTTACTATGGAAAGTACCACGCCCTGCAGGAGATCGACCTGCAGGTGCAGGAAAACGGCATCACCGCGCTGATCGGCCCGTCGGGTTGCGGCAAGTCGACCCTGCTGCGCTGCTTCAACCGGATCTATAACCTGTATCCCGACCAGCGCGCCACCGGGGAAGTGCTTTTCGACGGCCGCAACATTCTCAATCCGCGGGAAGACCTAAACCTGTTGCGTGCCCGCATCGGGATGGTGTTCCAGAAGCCGACCCCGTTCCCGATGTCGATTTTCGACAATATCGCCTTCGGCGTAAAGCTGTATGAAAAGCTCTCGCGCGCCAAGATGGAAGAGCGCGTGGAATGGGCCCTGCGCAAGGCGGCGCTGTGGGAAGAAACCAAGGACAAGCTGCGCCAGACCGGAACGCAGCTCTCGGGCGGGCAACAGCAGCGCCTGTGCATTGCCCGTGCGATCGCGGTCAAGCCGGAGGTCGTGCTGCTGGACGAGCCGTGCTCGGCACTCGATCCGATCTCGACGCTCAAGGTCGAAGAACTGATCATGGAGCTCAAGCGGGATTACACCATCGTGATCGTGACCCACAACATGCAGCAGGCGGCGCGGGTCTCCGACTTCACGGCCTTCATGTACCTCGGACGCCTGATCGAGTTCAATGACACCGACACGATCTTCACCAATCCCGGCGTGCGCGAGACCGAGGACTACATTACCGGCCGCTTTGGCTGAGCCCATGTCCATCGATGCCGGAGGCGGGTAACCGTGGCGCGTGGGCCCCGGACCGGACGCTGTTTCGGCGACGGCGATCCCCTTTACGAGCGCTACCACGACAACGAGTGGGGGCGGCCCGTCACCGATGCCCGCGGCCTGCTCGAACGCCTCTGCCTGGAGGCATTTCAGGCGGGCCTGTCGTGGCGCACGGTGCTGCACAAGCGTGAGGCGTTCCGCGACGTGTTTGCCGGATTCGACCCGGAGCGCCTGGCCGCCTTCGGGCGGCGCGACGTAGCGCGGCTGCTGGGCGACGAGCGCATTATCCGCAACCGCGGCAAGATCGAGGCGGCGGTGGCCAATGCGCGGGCGCTGGTCGCGCTCCGTGGCTCGGGCGGTTCGATCGTCGAACTGGTATGGCGGTTTGCGCCGCCGCGTCCACCCGTCTACCGTTCGCGTTCCGAGGTGCCTGCGGCGACCCCGCAATCGCGTGCGCTGGCGAGCGCTCTGCGCGAGGCCGGATTCCGTTTCGTCGGCCCCACCACGGCCTATGCCACCATGCAGGCGGCCGGGCTGGTCAACGACCATCTTGCGGGCTGCCCGCAGCACGCAGTCGTGGCGGCCGAGCGCCGCGCGGCCCTGAAGCGGCTCGGTGGGCGATAAATCCTGCGACGCCGGGGCGTCGTCGTCGGGCGCAAACGTCGACGGGTCCGGGCGCCGTTACGGGGCCGTGTCCCCGTCAAGCAGAAGGCGCGGCCGCCGGCAGGCCGGATGTGCCGGGTCCGGTCAGCCGCGGCGCCCGACCCGCAGATAGAGCGGCCAGCGCACCCGGCGTTGCGCCTGTTGCCCCCAAAGGCGGGCGATATCGTCGGCCACGAGTGCCAACGGGTCGCGCCCTTCGCGTTGGCGGTAACGCCGCACCGCGGACCAGGTCCGCAGGTAGGCGAGTACCCGTTCCCGTGTCCATGTTCGTTCCATCCGGAATGCCGGCGGCGTGATTTTGCGAAAAGGGAAGGGGAGCGTCTCGTAGCGTTCGTCGATCAGCCGGCGTTCGGGCGGCCAGTCGGGCCCGACGACACGGGTGTAGAAGTCGCGGGTGCAGTCATCCAGAGACGGGGTGATCGTGAACAGTCCGTAGCACCACACGGCGATCAGCCCGCCGGGACGCAGGACGCTGCGGGCCGCAGCATAAAAGCGCGGGCGATCAAACCAGTGCAGGGCCTGGGCGACGGTCACCAGGTCCACGCTCGCCGGCCCGAGACCGGGCGCCTCGGCGGTGGCGACGCGGTACTCGACGTGCGGCCCGGGGACGGCGTTGGCGATCTGTTCGGCGCTGGCATCGGTCGCGATGACCCGGGCGAAATGCCGGGCGAGCGCACCCGCCGCCTGGCCGTTGCCGGTGGCGCAGTCCCACGCCAGTTCATGGCCGTCGACCCGGTCGGCCAGCCATTCGAACAGCGCCGCGGGATAGTCGGGACGCGCCGCTGCGTAGTCCGCGGCGTGCGCTGAGAAATGGTCCTGGAATCGCCGTATCACGGGTCGGACGGTTACGGATTTACAGGCTTCTTGAGCGGAGTAATCCGTCCCTTTTGAATTTCCCATTGCCGGTCATTCTTCGATGTCGTTACGTAAATGGGCAGCCCGTAGCGCAGGTTGGCGTAGACCTGGGGCGGCGTCGGCGTGGGGCTTTCGTTTTCGGTGACGGCAATGCCCACCGCCTTGGGGTTGCCGTGCATTCTCAGGCAGGAGCGGGTGTAGCGGTGGGTATCCAGGATCTTCGTGCCGTCCGCATTGATCTTGATGCGGTAGTAGCCGCCGAGCATCATCGTTCCGGCCGGGGCCAGCGGCAGGAGGTAGACATAGAGCTGCTTCTTGCCTGCCGCCACCACCGGAATCACCACCGGGTGATACCGACTGCTGCAAGGCGCAATCTTGGCCGTGAAGGCGAGTTTGCGAGCCTTCCACAGCGCCTTTTCCCCGTTGTCCAGCGCGCGCGGGGACGCGAGCGTGTGAAGGCTGGGCTTGCTCGTGGGCCCCGTGCTGCGGGCGACCGCAACGACGTCGGCCCTGTGGTCGTGCTCGGCAATGAACAGGACCTCCGCCGCGCCGTCCCTGCGTACCACCAGCCAGCCCGCAAGCTTCGTCCGGCGGTCCCCGGGCCGGGCCATGTAGACGTTGCTGGCGTCAACGGCCAGGCGCTGGCGCCACGCGATTTCGGCTCCCATGGCCTGCGCGATCAGGATGCTCCCCCGGTACCCGGGCTGGAAAGTCGTGTCGATGCGATTTCGCTCCGCGGCGGGGATCAGCGCGTCGATCGATTGCCCGCCAATGAGCAGGCGGCCTGCCGGGGCCTTGGTCGAGGGCTTGCTTGCGCAAGCGGAGACGAGGCACAGAACCGCGAGGAGACCGGAACCCTTGATGATGGAAAGTCGTTTCATGGAGCAGCTCGCAAATGCCGGCATAAAAGTTAACCGCAGGTCGTTCCCGTGTCAAAGCGGCGTTCGGCCGGCATCGACGGTTTCCCCGAGTTCGAAGCGCAAGCTCACGCCTTCTTCGAGCGCCGTGTCGACCAGCTTCCCGTAATCGGCCAGGCGTTCGACCTCCAGCGCCTCCAGGCGTTCCTTCCGCGCGCGTGTCTTGGGACCACGGGAAATGAGGGCACAGCAGTCCTTGTAGGGCTCGATCGAGGTCTCGTACGTCCCGATCTGCCTGGCGCGGGCGATGATCTCCTGCTTGTTGAAGCCGATCAGCGGGCGGAATACGGGCAGCGCGATTGCAGCGTCCAGCGCGGTGATGTTCTCCATCGTCTGCGACGCCACCTGGCTCAGGCTGTCGCCGGTCACCAGGGCCGGGATATGGAGGCGGCCCGCCAGGCGTTCGGCCACCCGCAGCATGAAGCGGCGGAACAGGACCAGTTCGTAACCGGTGCGCGGGCCGCTCAGCGCCAGGTCGAAGGGAACGTAGGGGACCACGTGAAGCTGCAGTGAGCGCGTATATCGGGAAAGGCGGGCAGCGAGCCTGCCGACCGGGGTTTCCAGCGCCCGGTCACGGTCCAGGTAATTGGCGCTGAAGTGCAGGCAATGCACGCGGCAGCCCCGGCGCGCCATGAGGAAGGCAGCCACCGGGGAATCGATTCCGCCGGAGAGCAATGCCAGCACGCGCCCGCTGGAACCGACGGGGATTCCGCCCAGTCCCGGCCTGCGCTCCGCCGACAGAAGAACGCCGTCGGCCTGGAAATCCAGGCGGAAGCAGGCGTCGGGCGCGCTCAGGTTGACGCCTTCCCAGCCGGTCCGTTCAAGCACGGCGGTGCCGAGGGCACGCTCGAGTTCCTGCGTGGAAAACCGATAGGGGGCGTCCCCGTGGCGGGCGACGCGTACCGCGAAGCGAGCCCCGGGGCGATGTACCGCGTCGGCCAGTTCCAGGAGGGCGGTCGCCACCGGCCCGTTCGCCAGGCCCCGGACGTCGTCGCCCGCGGTTGCGTGTTCGAACCGGTGCGCCGGGAAATAGGTTGCGATGCCGGGCACCTCGGCCAGCGCATCGAGTACCGACTCGACGCGGTCGAGGCGGTCGGACACCTCGATGGCCATGCGCCCCCCACGCCGGACGACCGGCCAGTGCAGGCCGAGCTGCTCCAGCCGGGCCTGCACTTCGCGCCCGAGACGGGTCTCGAACTCGGCGCGGTTGCGTCCCTTGAGGGCGAGTTCGGCGTAATGGACGGCGATGTGATTGGGTTCGAAGGCCATGGCGATTGACGCTGTACAGACCCAAGATTATGGGGCATGGGTCAAGCGGCCGTGCCGGCCGGCGTGACGGGTATGATAAGCGGGCATCAACCGGGGCCTGGGCTCATGCGACGATTCGATTGGCGGCTCGGATTGAGTCGGCAGGCTTGGGCGTGGGCCAGCTACGATTTCGCCAACTCGGTGTTCGCGACCACGGTCATCGCCGGTTTTTTCCCGGTTTTCCTCGACAAGTACTGGCGGGGTGGGATGAGCCACGGGGAAGCCTTCGCGATGCTGGCCTGGGTCAATGGCGGCGTTGCGCTGGTGATCGCGCTCAGCGCGCCGGTGCTGGGTGCCGTGGCGGACCATGTGGCGCATCGCAAGCGCTTTCTCGCCGCCTTCCTGCTCCCCGGGCTGGCGGCGACGGCGCTGCTCGCCGTGCTCGGTCCGGGCGCCATGCATTGGGCGTTGGTGCTGTTCGGTGTCGGCAGCCTCGGCTACATCGGTGGCAACGTCTTCTACGATTCCCTTCTGCCGCACGTGGCGACGCCGGGGC
>JBJKSR010000237.1:0-2960 GCA_046703965.1 Gammaproteobacteria bacterium
CTCGTGGGACAGACGCTCAAGGAGGCGGGCTTCCGCTCGCGCTATCAGGCCGCGGTGTTGGCCATTCATCGGGCCGGCCAGCGCGTGAACGAGAAACTCGGCCAGGTGGAGCTGAAGCTCGGCGACACGCTGCTGCTCCTGGCCGACCCGCAGTTCCGCGGCCGGTGGCGGGACCGGAGCGACTTCCTGGTCGTCTCCAGGCTGAACGAGGCGCCTCCGATCGCGACCAACAAGGCCTGGCTCGCGGGCGCGATCGCCCTCGTCATGGTCCTCGTCGCCGGGATCGGGCTCATCCCGATCCTTCAGGCGTCGCTGCTCGCCGCGCTGGCGCTGGTGGTGTTCCGGGTGCTCACTCCAGGGGAAGCGCGGGCGGCGGTGAGCCTGGAGGTGATCGTCCTCATCGCGTCGGCGTTCGGCGTGGCGGCGGCGATGGAACAGACGGGGCTCGCGGCCGTGTTGGGTCACGGCGTGGTGGACCTGTTCCGCTGGATGGGGCCGAGGGGCGCGCTGCTTGGCGTCGCGCTGGGCACGATGGCCCTCACGCTGGCCGTCACCAACAACGCGGCGGCGCTGCTGATGTTCCCGATCGGGCTCGCGGCCGCGGCCGACGTGGGAGCCAATCCGCGCGCCTTTGCCGTGGCGGTCGCGGTGGCCGCGTCGTCGTCGTTCCTGTCGCCGATCGGCTACCAGACCAATGTGATGGTCTACGGGCCCGGCGGATACAGGTTCAGCGACTATCCGCGGCTCGGCATCTGGCTGGCCCTGCTCGTACTCGCCGGGGTGATGCTGCTCGTGCCGGTGTTCTGGCCGATGTGACCGGCGGGCCTATTTCGTGTCCGCCGTCCGATAGGTGTACTTGTACCGGTAGCCGTAGTAGTAGCCGTAGCCGCCGGCTCGTGGGCGCAGGTAGTTCATCACGAATCCGTTGGGACTGATGCCGTTCTGACGGTAGCGGGCGAACGCCGCGTCCAGCTCGCGGAAGGTATGCGCGCCGGCCTTGGCGACGATGACGTTCATCGAAGCCTGCCGGGCGACGATGATTCCGTCGGTCACGGGGGGCACCGGCGGCGCGTCTATGATCACCAGGTCGAATTCGGACGAAACACGGTCCAGCAGCTTGCCGAACGCGGGACGCAGCAGCAGCTCGGCCGGGTTGGGCGGGTAAACACCTGCCGTGACGATGAAGAGTCCGTCGGCACCAGCGGGCCGGATCACCTCGGAGGGCTCGGCACTCCCGCTCAGCACTCGTGAAAGCCCCGGTTCCTGACTCACCCCGAAATACCGGTGGAGATGGCCACGCCGCATGTCGGAGTCAATCACCACCACTCGCATTCCTGCATCGGCAGAGAGCCGCGCTAGGTTGGCCGCGATGAAGCTCTTGCCCACTCCGCTCACGGGCCCGCTGATGCAGAGAATGGGCCGGTCGGCGTTCGGCATGAGGAACTGCAGGCTCGTGCGGAGCCCGCGGATCTCCTCCACCGCGGCGTCCTGGGGATCCTCGGCCGCAAGCAGCGGCTCGCGATGCTGCCTCGCCGCCCCCAGATCCCGTTCGCGCTGTGCTTGGGCGCTGCTGAACGGAAGGATAGCCAGGGTTGGTAGCGCAAACCGGGACTCGATCGCGGCGGGGTCGTCAACGCGCTGCAAGAAGGCACGCCGAAGGAACGCCGCGCTCGCTCCGACCATGAGGCCCAAGAGGAGCCCGACCACCAAGATCAGCGCACGGGGCGGCCCGCTGGGCTTGTACGGCTGCACCGGCATGTCCACCACGCTCAGGTCGCCCACCGACCCCGCCTTGACCACCTGGAGCTGCTGGATGCTGGTCAACAGACCCGTGTACAGGTTCGACGCGACGTCGAGGTTTTCCTGAAGCTGCAGCACCGACTGGGCGGCGGCCGGCAGCTTGGCCACCTGCTCCTCAAGGAGAGCACGCTGGCGGTTGAGCGTGTCCTGCTGCGCGATCACTGCGCGGAGCGCGGGGCTGGCGCCCCCGAACTGCTGCTGGAGCTGAGCGCGCTGAAGCGCCGCGGTGGTGATGGCCTGATCTATGTCGCTCAGGCGGCCCAGCAGTGCCTGCGATTCATCGCTCAGATCCAGCACCTTGTGCTTGGCCTGGTACGCCCCGAGCTGGCGGCGCGCCGAGTCCACGCGGTCCTGCATGATGGGAAGCTGCCCCTGCAGGAAGGCGATCTGCGATGCCGCTTCTTCGGACTTGAGGTTCCGGTTGAGGTCCACGTCGGCGCGGACGATCGCCGTGAGCAGCGCGATCAGGGCGGTGCACGCCGATGTTACGATCGAGCCCAAGCGGTTCCCGCTGATCGGCGGGCTGTTCGCGAGACGGTACCATGGCGTGGGTCCCGCGACTGCGCGATTCGGCCTCTCCGGATATTCCTGGGGCAACGACCACATCGACATTGGCCGCTTCGACATCCCGGTCGAGCTGTACGATGAGGATTTCAAGCTCACCGTCACGGGACCCGACAGTTACCGACTCGCCGATCCGGAGGGTGATTCGCTCCTCGTCGGTCGCGCGGGCAGCCTTGCGCAGGCAGACAGCGGCGACGTGGCCATACTCGTATCTGGAATCGACGCTCGACCCGGTGTCAGTTTCTATCTCTCACGTCAGGACATTCAGGAAACGGTTAGAGATGTTGGGAAGAAGCTGTCGGTGGCCGAACAAGGTACGCAGAGCGGCATCCTGCAGTTGCAACTGAAGGGGTCGGACATCCGGGCTACTACCGCGCTACTCACGGCGATCGTCAGCGCCGACGTGGACCTCAACCGGAACCTCAAGTCCGAAGAAGCCGCATCGCAGATCGCCTTCCTGCAGGGGCAGCTTCCCATCATGCAGGACCGCGTGGACTCGGCGCGGCGCCAGCTCGGGGCATACCAGGCCAAGCACAAGGTGCTGGATCTGAGCGATGAATCCCAGGCGCTGCTCGGCCGCCTGAGCGACATAGATC
>JBJKSR010000238.1:0-4791 GCA_046703965.1 Gammaproteobacteria bacterium
GATCAGGATGGACTGGATGCCGTAGAAGGTGAACCGTTCCCACATCTCTGTGACGAACAAGGTCGCCAGCACGCGGGGGTGCCCAAACAGTGTCGCTTCACCGGCGCGCGGCGCGCCCGCAGCTCCATCGGCATCGGTCGTGTTCATTGTTCCCCCGTGTTGGACTTGTTGTTCCGGCCCGAGGCCGGGGTCAGGACGTCGAGTTCGATTCGTCCTCGGTCGATTCGCCCTTCGGGCGCACCAGAATCCGGGCCATCAGCACGCCGGCCTCGAACAGCAGGTACATCGGCAGCGCCATGATGGACTGCGAGACCGCGTCGGGCGGTGTGATGAATGCCGCCACGATGAACACCCCGAGCAGCACGTAACCGCGCATGCCGCGCAGCCTCTGCACCGTTACCACATTCATCACCACCAGCAAGACCACCGCGACCGGCAGTTCGAAGGCGGCGCCGAACGCGAAGAACATCACCAGCACGAAGTCGAGGTACTGGGAGATGTCGGTCATCATCGCCACACCTTTCGGCGTGGTGTCGGCGAAGAAATGAAAGATAGCCGGAAATACCGCGAAATACGCGAATGTCATCCCCAGGTAGAACAATACGATGGACGAGACGAGCAGCGGTCGCGCAAAGCGCTTCTCGTGCCGGTACAGCCCGGGCCCGACGAATGCCCAGATCTGGTACAGCACATAGGGCATCGCCGCGAGCAGTGCGACGAAGAAGGCGAGCTTGAAGGGCGTGGTGAACGGGGCCGCGACGCCGGTCGCGATCAGCTGGCCGTTCTTGGGCAGCATCTTCAGCAGCGGCCGGGCGACCAGCGTGAACAGACGGTTGGCATACAGCGCGCAGGGAACGAACAGCACGCCGACCGCAACCAGCGCGCGAATCAGCCTCTCGCGCAGCTCGAGCAGGTGCGAGATCAGCGAGCCTTCGGCCAGCGTTTCAGGCTCGCGGCTCATGCCGGTCGGAGGCTACGGAGGGGCTCTCGGGTTCGGCGGGCGTGTCAGGTTCGGCCGCTTCGGCGGCCCGCTCGTGGGTCTCGGGCGGTTCGGTTTCCGCGGGCTCTGCCTGTGCCTCGGCGGAAGCGGTCGGTGCTTCCCCGATGTTCCGGCCGTGGCCCTCCAGGTCGACTTCCTCTTCCAGCTGCTCCTGGAACTGGCGCGCCATGGCGCGCGCCCGTCCGACCCAGCGCCCGACACGGCGCACCACCCCGGGCAGCTTCTCCGGACCCAGCACGATCAGCGCCAGGACGAAGATGAGCAGAATCTCGGAGAAGCCGAAGTCGAACATGGCGCTTCAGGGGGCGTGGCGGACGCGGACCCATACCTCTCCGACCGCAGCCGCTGCGGCCGCGTGGCCCGGACCCACCGGCAGGGCTCTCAGGTGTCTCGGCCGCTCTTTCCGGTCTGGCTGCCGCTTTTCATGGTCTCGGAGAACTCGGCGTCGGGGCTATCAGAGCGAATCTGCCGGGATTTGGCAGAGTTGGCGGTCTCCTCCTCCTTGTCACCCTCGTTGACCGCTCTCTTGAAGCCCCGCACGGCATGGCCCAGATCATCGCCGATCGTACGCAGTTTCTTGCCGCCGAAAATCAGCAGCACCACGACCAGGATGACCAGCAGGGTCTTAAAATCGAAATCCATAAGCTCTGGACTCCGCTTACGCGAACGCAATGGAACACTGGGCATCCATCATAGGCCAATTGACCCCGAGGGGCCGAGAAAGTTTGGCACCGCACGCTAAGGGGAAATGCGGATGTTTCCCCTTGCTCAGCTCTCGAGCCAGAATGTGACCGGGCCATTGTTGACCAGCGCCACCTGCATGAGCGCGCCGAATTCGCCCGCCGCAACGGGCGTGTGCCGGGCCCGGGCCCGCTCCAGAAGATAAGCGAACAGCATGCGGGCGGGCTCCGGCGGCGCCGCCTTGCTGAATCCCGCCCGGTTGCCCCGGGCCGTATCGGCGGCCAGGGTGAACTGCGGCACCAGCAGCAGTCCCCCGCCCGTGTCGGCCAGCGAGCGATTCATCCGGCCGGCCGCATCGGGAAAGATGCGATAGCCGAGCAGCCGCTCAAGCAATCGATCCGCATCGGGCCGGCCGTCTTCGCGCTTGACCCCGACCAGGGCCAGCACTCCGGCGCCGATGCTCCCGAGCACGCGCCCTTCGGCGGTCACTTGCGCCTGCGTCACGCGCTGGACAAGCCCGATCACCGCAGGCCCCGAAGGGCGTGGGGCGAGATGCGGCTGGCGCCCGAGCCAGCCGGTCCGATAAGATTAGAGGCTGCTTTGCGCTCTTGGCCGGAGGTCACGATGTCGGAACTTTGGCTGCGTTCACCCGTGCGTTCGAGCACTCGACTCGCTGCGGCGATCATCGCGCTGGCTTGCGGAGCCCTCGCCGCCTCGGCGTCGGCCCAAACAATGCCCAAGGGCAACGCGCATGAGGGCAGGATCATTGGCTATACCTGTCTGGGTTGTCATGGCATCAAGGGATACCGCAACGCCTATCCCGATTATGCGGTGCCCCGTCTGCGCGGCCAGTCGGCGCAATACCTCTTTGACGCGCTGAAGGAGTATCGCAGCGGCGCGCGCGCCTATCCAACGATGCATTTTCAGGCGCTCTCGCTGACGACCCAGCAGATGGCCGATGTCGCCGCCTATCTTGCCGGCACGCCGGTGAAGTCAAAGCCAGTCCCGGCCTCCAAGGTTCCCAAGCAGGCTGCGGTGTGCAGCTCCTGTCACGGCAACAACGGGATCGGCGTCTCGCCGATGTATCCGACGCTCGCGGGCCAGCACGAAAGCTATCTGGTCCGAGTGCTGCACGAGTACCAGACCGGCTATCGCAAAAACCCCATCATGAACGCCATGGCCGCCACGCTCAGCTCGGCGGATATCCGGATCATCGCCGCCTACTTCAGCCATCTGCGCCCGGGGCTGCACACCGTTCCGCGTCCGTTTTTCAAGTGGACGGTCAAGAAGAAATAGCCGGCCGCTGACACCGGGCGCCTCCTGGGCCGCCGCCCGAGCGCCCGTCGGCACGAGCGCTCGGGCGGAACCGTCAATGCACCTGCACGGGTACGAAGATGCGGGTATTGCTGTTGCCCCGCTGGATCAGCAGCGCGACGTGCCCGCCTTTGGACTCGCGCACGGCCGCATCCAGCTGGCTCGGCGTCGAAACGGCTCTCCCGTTGGCTGAGAGGATGATATCCCCGGGCTGGATGCCCGCATCCAACGCCGGACCGCTGGCGGACTCGACCTCGAGGCCGCTGTGGACGTTGGCCTGTTGCTCCTCCCCGTGTGTCAGCGGCCGCACGACCACACCCAGCCGAGCGCTGCCGTGGCGCATCCCGGCATTGGCGGCCAGGGCGCCACTGGCGCCCATGGCGCCGAGCTTCACGGTGATCTCGTGTTTGGCATGGTTGCGCCAGATGGTCAGGTGCACCCGGGTACCCGGCTCCAGGCTCGCTACCCGCACCGGCAGGTCGGTCGAGTTCGCGATTTTGTGGCCGTTCATGGCCAGAATCACATCGCCTTGCTTGATGCCGGCGGCTTGCGCGGGACCTCCGGGCACGACGCTCGCCACCAGCGCGCCTTCCGGCTCGGGCAGTCCGAACGAGTCAGCCAGTCCCTGATCGACGGATTGGATGTAAATGCCGAGCTCGCCGCGGCGCACGTGTCCCGTGGCCATCAGCTGGTCGGCGACGTGCATCGCCACGTTGATCGGAATGGAGAACGACAGGCCCATGTATCCGCCCGAGCGGCTGTAGATCTCCGAATTGATGCCGACCACCTGGCCTTGCATGTTGAACAACGGGCCACCGGAGTTTCCGGGGTTGATCGGTACGTCGGTCTGGATGAACGGCACATAGTTGAAGCGCTTGCCATTGGGCAGCGTGCGGCCCAGGGCGCTGACGATGCCCGCGGTGGCGGTGTTCTTCAGATCGAACGGCGCGCCGATGGCGAGCACCCCTTGCCCGACCTGCAGGGAGTCGGAGTTGCCGAGCTGAACGGTTGGCAGGTGATCGGCGGCGATCTTCACGACCGCCACGTCCGAGATCTTGTCCATGCCGATGACCTTGCCGGGAAACTCGCGCCGGTCACGCAGCTCGACGGTCACCTTGCTCGCGCCCGCGACCACGTGCGCATTGGTGAGAATCATGCCGTCAGATCGGATGATGAACCCGGAGCCCTCGCCCATGACCGGCATCTGCCGCCGCTGGAACGGGAAGTTGTGGAAGAAGGGCGCGAAGGGGCTGTTCTGCCCGAACGGCGAGCGCTGCGCACGGGATTCATGCGATTTTTCGATGACCCGAATGCTCACGACCGCCGGGCCGTATTTCTTGACCAGGGTGGAGAAGTCCGGCAGCACCACCGCCACACCGCCGCGCGGGCGGGCGGAGGTCAGCGCTTCCGGCGGCGTATTGGCCGCACTGGCGGCGCGCATGCCGTAGATCGCGGCGAGCGGGGCGGCGCCGATCAGCACGCCGAGCGTTGCCGCGATCAACGGATTACGAATCACGTTCCTCATGCTCATACTCAGCCTCTGCAAAACCGATGGCCTGGGCACACCTTAGGCGACTCTCATAGCATAGCGGAGGAATCTTAAGTGACGCTTAAGGCCGTGCCGAATGGGGACGGACCCGTATTATCCCTTAATCCGCTCACCTTGCGCGGGTGTCCAGCCAATGAATCAGGCCCTGGGTGTTCAGCTCGAGATCCCCGTCCAGCAGCTCGCGCAGCCGCCTCGGGCTCACCGGGCATCCGTGGCGCAGTGCCCGCTCACGCCACAGCGCCCACAC
>JBJKSR010000239.1:0-6632 GCA_046703965.1 Gammaproteobacteria bacterium
TGGGGGGCGCAGGCGCCTTCACCGGGCACATCCAGCCAGCCGCCGCCACCGCCGCCCGGCTACACCCACACGGGTGCGGATACCTGCCTGCTGTGCCACAACACGCCGAAGGTCAAGGCCATCTTCAGCACCCCCCATGCCGTGATGGCGGATTCCCGGACGCCATTCGCCCATCAGCAGTGCGAAACCTGCCACGGCCCGGGCGACCGTCACATACAGCCGCCGCCCAAGGGCAAGCAGCGGACGCCGATGCCTTTCTTCGCGCCCAATTCGCCGGCGAGCGTCACCCAGGAAAACGCCGTCTGCCTCACGTGCCACAAGGACGCGCACCGGATGGCATGGCAGGGGAGCGTGCACCAGCGCCAGGGGCTGGCCTGCGTAAGCTGCCACACGATTCACGCCAAACACGACCCCGTACTGGCCGCTTCGACCCAGCCCAAGGTGTGCTACCAGTGCCACACCGCGATCCGGGCCGACTTCCAGAAGTTTTCGCATCACCCGGTGAGGACCGGACAGCTCACGTGCAGCTCCTGTCACAACCCGCACGGCTCGTTCGGCCCGATGCTCCTCGTGGGCGACACCGTCAACCAGACCTGCTACCGGTGCCACGCCGAAAAGCGGGGACCGTTTCTTTGGGAGCATCCCCCGGTCCAGCAGGACTGCCTCAACTGCCACAAGCCCCACGGTTCGATTAATCCGCACCTGCTGATCGCCCGGCTGCCGCTGCTCTGCCAGCAGTGCCATCAGCCCTCCGGGCATCCCAGCATCGCCTTCGGGCCGGGCGGATTGCCCGGGGGAAGCCCGAACGGGTTCCTGCTGGCGCGCAGCTGCATGAATTGCCACAGCCGGATTCATGGATCGAACGATCCATCGGGAGCGCCGTTGAGCCGCTGATATCTCAAGAGAGTGCAAGACAATGCAAAGGTCAGCCGACATACTTTTACAGGGAGCGATAGGGGGACTGCTGGCGCTGGCCATTGCATGTGCCGGGCCGGCTTACGGCACCCCGGCGACCTCCGGTGGAACTCGCGCGAAACCCGCCGCGGCCCGGAAACCGGTGCCGATATACGCCAACTGGAACTGCAGTTTCTGCACGTTCCCCTATGGTTGGCGGGGCACGGCGACGGTGGGTCTCAAGGACCTGTCGCAGGGCAGCTACAAGTTCGGCGAATACACCGGCCTCGTGAGGTCGGGCATCTACCTGGACGCGGGCTTCAAGGTGCATTTCCTCGACAAGAAGGGCGACTACCTCTACGTGCACGGCACCCGGCTCGGTCTCGATTCCAGGCGCGTCACCGTGCAGGGCGGGCGCCAGGGCCTCTACGAACTGACCGCCTCGTATCAGCAGATTCCGCATTATTTCTACCAGTCGGCGCTGACGCCGTTCACCAACCCGGGCGCGTCGTCGCTGAAACTGCCCGCCAACTGGGTGCCCGGCGGTTCGACGGCGTTGATGCCCGATCTGGGCGCGTCACTGCGTCCCTTCGACATCGAGAAGAAACGCACCATCGCGCGCATCGGTCTCAGGCTGCCGCGGCACAAGTCGCACTGGAGCTACGCCGTGGGCTTCCAGCGCCAGACGCAGAAGGGCACGGAGGCGATGGGGGGCAGCTTCCTGACGACCACCACGCTGCTGCCCCAGCCCATCGACTACGCGACCAACCAGGTCAACGCCTCGGCGAACTACGTGGTCAACCTGTGGCAGGTCAAGCTCGGTTACTACGGTTCGTTTTTTCACGACTCCAATGCCGCGCTGAGATGGCAGAATCCCTTCACGCCCTACGTCGTGGGGGCCGACGTCGGGCAGATCGGGGAGGCGCCCAGCAACGACTTCAACCAGATCTCTGCCGCCGGCGCGGTGCAGTTGCCGGCGCACACGCGGCTGATGACGCTGATCGCCTACGGCCGCGGCACCCAGAACGATCCGTTCCTGCCGGTCACGATCAACCCGAACCTGCAGCCGGATCCGTTGCCGCGTTCCAGCCTCGAGGGCGAAGTGATCACACGCAACTACGTGGTTCGGGCCAATTCGACTCCGCTGCCGCGGCTGGAACTCAACGCGGACTACACCTACGACAGGCACCAGGACTTGACGCCGCAGGCCCTGTTTCCCCAGGTGATCACGGATACGTTTCTGTCCGGCTCTCTGCTCAACTACCCCTACAGCTTCGAGACGCGGAGCAGCCGACTGGAGGCGGGTTACCGGGTCAACCGGATCGTGCGCGTCAGCGTGGGTGGCGAGCACCGGAACGAGCAGCAGGAATTCGAGAACATCGTGAACACGCGGACCAACTCGGTGTGGATCCAATCCAACATACGCCCCGCCGACACGCTGAGCGTGCGACTGAAGCTGCTCAGTTCGCGACGCGTGGCCCCCGATTACGTGTCGCTTGCGGATATCCTCTCGCCCAACAACCCGCTCATGAGGCAATACGACATCGGCGACCGCAACCGCAAGCAGGGCCAGGCCACGCTGTCGTGGATGCCGGTGAGCGTCGTCGACCTGTCCTTCCAGTGGCAGCAGAACGTTGACCAGTACGACGCCACGGCGGTCGGGCTGACCGCCAGCCGGGACACCAACTACACGGTCAACCTGGGCCTGCAGCCGAGCGAACACGTCAGCCTGAGCGCCTACTACACCGAGGAGCACATCCTCAACGACCAGGCCGGCAGCCAGGATTTCTCGACGGCCGACTGGTACGGCGACCGCAAGGACGTCGTCCGGACCGCGGGCCTGGACGCGGAGTGGAAGCATATCGCCATGAGCCACTGGGGAGTCGGCGCCTCGTTCCTCTATCAGCTCGCCCGCGGCGAGATCGCGGTGGTCAAGGGCGGCGCCACGGGTGCCTTCCCGAACATCGTGGAGAAGATGCAGGGGGTGCAACTTTACGCCAGCCGGGAACTGACCGACCATCTCGCGCTGCGCTTCGGGTACGGTTTCCAGCGGTACCGCTCCAACGACTGGGCCCTGGACAACGTGAGCCCGGCGACGGTGCCCAACGTCCTGACGCTCGGCATACAGAGCCCGAACTATACGATCAACATCGTGGCGGTATCCGTGCAGTACGACTTCTAGGCCGCACGGGGGGTCGCCCCGCTGAATTGACACCGGTCAAGGCGGGCCGTTATTCCGGGTAAAAGGCCACTCCGGGGCGCGACCGTGCCGTTACAATGAGCGGCAATTCGACGTGGGCGGATCGGGACGCAATGGAGGCGCTGGAAGTGACGGGACGCCCGGGCGGAGTGGTCGCCGCTCCCGGGACCGGTACGACCGATCTGCCGGCCGGAGCGGCGCTGTCGCTGCGCGGTATCGAGGTGTGGCGCGGCGATTACTGCGTGTGCACCGACCTGAACGTGACGGTGCGTCCCGGGCAGCTGCTGCACCTGCGGGGCAGCAACGGGGCGGGAAAGACCAGCCTCATCAGGGTATTGGCGGGCCTGTCTCATCCCGAGGCGGGCGAAGTCCGCCTGGGCGACGCCACGGGCCCGCGAGACATGACGGCCTACCGTGCGGCCATCTGCTACGTGGGGCACACCGACGGCGTGAAGCGCGAACTGACGCCGGTGGAAAACCTCCGTATCGCGGCTTGCCTGTCGCTGAAACCGTCTGCGCGGGGACCGGAAAGCGCCCTCGAGCAGGTCGGGCTCGCGGCGCACATGCATCGCCTGGCCGCCGAACTTTCCGCGGGGCAGCGCCGGCGGACGGCGCTGGCGCGGCTGCTGGTCGCCGACGCGGCGATCTGGTTCCTCGACGAGCCCCTGGTAAGCCTCGACCGCACGGGCGCGGAACTGGTGGAAGGACTGATACGCGAGCACCTCGGGCGCGGCGGCATCGCCGTCCTCGCCACCCACCAGCCGATCGAACTGGCGGGACTCGAGGTGGTTGCCGTCGATCTGCCCCAGGGGAGCGGGGCGTGCTGACGGAACTGCTCCGGCGCGAGTTGCTGATCGCCTGGCGGCGGCCGGGCGAGGCGATGACGCCGGTGGTGTTCTTCCTCGTTACCAGCATGCTGTTCCCTCTCGGCCTGAGCCCCGAGGCGTCGCTGCTTCGGCCGCTCGCGCCGGGAATCATCTGGGTCGTGGCGTTCCTGGCGGGCATGCTGGGTCTGCAGCGGCTGTTCCGGGCCGATTTCGAGGACGGCACGCTGGAACAGCTCCTGCTCTCGCCGCGGCCCCTGACGCTGATCATCCTGGTCAAGGCGCTCGGGCACTGGCTGGTGACGGGGCTGCCGGTCGTGGTCGGCGGCGGCGTGGTGGCGGCGATGCTTTTCGTGCCCGCCCGCGACATCGGCACGGTCGTCGCGGGCCTGCTGCTGGGCACGCCGGTGCTGACCCTGCTCGGCACCATGGTGGCCGCCTTGACGGTGTCGTTGCGCCAGGCGGCGGTGCTCGGCCCGGTGCTGATCCTGCCGCTGGTGACGCCGGTGCTGATCTTCGGTGCGCACAGCACCACGCTGGCCATGCAGGGGCAATCCCCGGCACAGGCTTTCGAGGCGCTGGCCGCCATGTTTATCCTGGCCGCGAGCCTGCTGCCGGTGGCATCGGCCGTGGCGCTGCGCATCAGCCACGAGGGATGAAGGAAACTTGAGGACGAACGGAGGTCGAAAAACTCGTGTTTACCTGGCTGCATAAACTGGGCTCGCCGCCCGTCCTGTACCGGTTCGCCCGGCGCGCCGCCCCGTGGTGCAAGTGGGGCGCCTTCGCGCTGCTGGCGGCCGGGCTGGTCGGCGGGCTGATCCTGGCGCCCCCGGATTACCAGCAGGGCGACGGCTTCCGGATCATTTACATCCACGTCCCCAGTGCCATCATGTCGCTGTTCGTGTTTGCCTATATGGCCGTGGCCAGTGCCGTCGGCCTGATTTGGCGCCTGCGCATGGCGCACGCCGTGACGGCCGCCGCAGCGCCCGTCGGCGCCGCCTTTACGCTGCTTGCCCTGGTGACCGGTTCGCTCTGGGGCAAACCCATGTGGGGCACCTTCTGGGTCTGGGACGCACGGCTCACTTCGGAACTGATCCTGTTTTTCATCTACCTCGGCTACATCGCCGTGGTCAACGCGTTCCCCGACCAGCGCACCGGCGACCGTGCCGGCGCCATACTGGCGCTGGTGGGCGCCGTGGACGTGCCGATCGTGCACTACTCGGTGCAGTGGTGGACCACGTTGCACCAGGGCGCGACGCTCAAGCTGAGCGGCTCCAACATGCCCACGTCCATGCTGTGGCCGCTGCTGGTGATGATGGTGGCGTTCCTGCTCTATTTCGGCTGGCTGCTGTCCATGCGGGTGCGCACGGAAATACTGCGCCGCGAACGGCGCGCGAGCTGGGTCATGCAGCTTGCGGAGGATTGAGGATACGTCATGCACAGTTTTCATGAATTTTTTACCATGGGCGGCTATGCTGTTTACGTCTGGCCCGCCTATGCGGTTGCGCTGGTAGTGTTCGTCGCCGGCGGCTGGCAATCGCGCCGCGGCCTGCGCCGCGCGCTGAGCCGTGCCGAGCGCCGGGCACGGGAGGTAAGCAAATGACCCCTCGTCGACAGAGAATGCTGGTCGTCATCGGCATCATCGCCGGTACGGGAATCGGCGTCGGCGTTGCGCTGAAGGCTTTCAGCGGAAACCTGCTGTACTACTACACGCCGACCCAGGTCCTGCATAAACACCTCGCGCCCAGCCGCATTTTCCGGCTCGGCGGGCTGGTGGAGAAGGGCTCGGTAAAACGTACCCCCGATTCGCTCACCGTGCGTTTCACCGTGACCGACAACCACCGCCAGATCCCGGTGGTGTTCACGGGTGTGCTGCCGAACCTGTTCCGGCCGGGGCAGGGTGTGATCGCCAACGGCCACATGAACGGCAGCGGCGTGTTCGTCGCCAACGACGTGCTCGCCAAGCACGATTCGAAATACATGCCCCTGAAGATGTACGACAAGAAGACGGGCAAGGCCTATACGCGCCCCGGCCAGATGGACGAGGGCGGGGAGAACAGCCATGGTTCCTGAGTTCGGACAATTCGCGCTGGTTCTGGCGTTGGCGCTGGCCATCCTCCAGAGTTTCTCCGGGTTGGTCGGCGCGTGGCGCGACCGGCCCGGTCTGATGGCGCTGACCCGGCCTGCCACCTATGCCCAGTTCATCGCCATTGCGGTGGCATTCGGGTGCCTGACCTACGCCTTCGTGACCACGGACCTGAGCGTCAAGTACGTCACCGACAACTCCAACGCCGCCATCCCGCTGCTTTACAAGTTCACCGGGGTGTGGGGCGCGCATGCCGGCTCGGTGCTGCTCTGGACGCTGATCCTCTCGGCCTGGGGCGCCGCCGTGGCCACTTTCAGCCGGCGCCTGCCGCGTCAATTCCTGGTCCGTGTGCTGGGGGTGATGGGTGCGCTGGGCGTGGGGTTCCTGGTCTACAGCCTCTGGATGTCGAACCCGTTCATCCGCCTGCTGCCGCCCGCCCAGGCCGGGGCCGATCTCAACCCCATTCTCCAGGACCCGATGCTCGCCACGCATCCGCCGACGCTCTACATGGGCTACGTGGGATTCTCCGTGGCGTTCGCCTTTTCCGTGGCGGCCCTGATCGGCGGGCGCATGGACAGCGCCTGGGCGCGCTGGACCCGGCCGTGGACGCTGGCCGCCTGGCTGTTTC
>JBJKSR010000240.1:0-4269 GCA_046703965.1 Gammaproteobacteria bacterium
CATCGAGCCGGTGCACTGGAAGGCCATTGCGGGGGTGATCGAGACGGAGCGTCCGGATGCCGTGCTTCCGACCATGGGCGGACAGACCGCGCTCAACTGCGCGCTCGACCTGGTGCGCGAGGGTGTGCTCGAGAAGTACGGCGTGGAGCTGATCGGTGCGTCGCGCGACGCCATCGACATCGCCGAGGACCGCGAGCGGTTTCGCGAGGCCATGCACGAGATCGGCCTCGCGACCCCGAGTTCGGGCCTCGCCCACAGCATGGAAGAGGCGCTGGCCGTGCAGGCCGAGATCGGTTTCCCGACGATCATCCGCCCCTCGTTCACACTGGGTGGATCGGGCGGCGGCATCGCCTATAACCGGGAGGAGTTCATCGAGATTTGCGAGATCGGCCTCGACCTTTCGCCCACCAATGAATTGCTGATCGAGGAATCGGTGCTCGGGTGGAAGGAGTTCGAGATGGAGGTCGTGCGCGACAAGGCCGACAACTGCATCATCATATGTTCCATCGAGAACGTCGATCCGATGGGCGTGCACACCGGCGATTCCATCACGGTTGCGCCGGCCCAGACGCTGACCGACAAGGAATACCAGCGCATGCGCGACGCCTCGCTGGCCGTGCTGCGCAAAGTGGGCGTGGAAACCGGAGGGTCCAACGTGCAGTTTGCCGTGAACCCCGAGAACGGGCGCCTCTTCGTGATCGAGATGAATCCGCGCGTCTCGCGGTCTTCGGCGCTGGCATCGAAGGCGACCGGCTTTCCGATTGCGCGCGTGGCAGCCAAGCTTGCCGTTGGCTACACGCTCGACGAACTGCGCAACGAGATTACCGGCGGGTTGATTCCGTCCTCGTTCGAGCCGAGCATCGATTACGTCGTAACCAAGATCCCGCGCTTTGCCTTCGAGAAATTTCCCGGCTCGAGGGATCGCCTGACTACGCAGATGCATTCGGTCGGCGAGGCGATGGGGATCGGAAGGACGTTCGCCGAGTCCATGCAAAAGGCGCTGCGCAGCCTGGAGACCGGCATGGACGGCCTCGATCCCGTATGGGATGCGGATGCCCCGGAGGCGCGCGATCATCTGCAACACGAACTGCGCATGCCGGGGCCTCTGCGCTTCTGGTTTGTGGCCGACGCTTTTCGGCACGGCTTTTCCCGCGACCAGGTCTTCGAGCTGACGCATATCGATCCGTGGTTCCTCGAGGTGGTGGAGCGACTGGTCAGGGAGGAGACGGTCGTGGCCGAAAACGGTCTGGGCGCGCTGAACCGCGATCGGTTGCTGGCGCTCAAGCGCCAGGGCTTCTCCGACCGTCGTCTGGCGCGCCTGCTCGAATGCCGCGAGGACGAAGTGCGTGCCCTGCGCTGGCGTCACGGCGTACACCCGGTTTACAAGCGGGTCGATTCGTGCGCCGCGGAGTTCCCGTCTTCGACGGCGTACCTGTATTCGACCTACGAGGAAGAGTGCGAGTCGGCGCCCGGCGACCGGCGCAAGGTGATCGTCCTCGGCGGCGGTCCCAACCGGATCGGGCAGGGGATCGAGTTCGACTACTGCTGCGTGCACGCCTCGCTGGCGCTCAGGAAGGCCGGTTTCGAGTCGATCATGGTCAACTGTAATCCGGAGACCGTGTCGACCGATTTCGATACCTCCGACCGGCTTTACTTCGAGCCGCTGACGTTCGAGGACGTGATCGAGATCGTCGAACTGGAAAAGCCTTTCGGCATTATCGTGCAGTTCGGCGGCCAGACTCCGCTCAAGCTGGCCCGCGCCCTGGAAGCGGCGGGCGTGCCCATCATCGGCACTTCGCCGGATGCGATCGACCGCGCCGAGGATCGGGAGCGCTTTCAGCGCCTGATCAACAAGCTCAACCTGCTGCAGCCGGCCAATCGCACCGCGCGCACCGAGGCGCAGGCCCTGGAACTGGCCCGCGAGGTCGGCTTCCCGCTGATCGTGCGTCCCTCCTACGTGCTCGGCGGCCGGGCCATGGAAACCGTGTTCAACGAAGAAGACCTGCTGCAGTACGTGCGCTTCGCGATGGCGGTGTCGGGCGATGCGCCGATCCTGCTCGACCATTTCCTCGACGATGCGATCGAAGTCGACGTCGACGCGGTGGCCGACGGCGATCGGGTCCTGATCGCCGGCATCATGGAGCACGTCGAGCAGGCGGGCGTGCATTCCGGGGATTCCGGTTGCTCGCTGCCGCCGCATACCCTGAGCGAGGACGTGCAGGCGGAGATCAGCCGGCAGGTGGTGGTCCTGGCGAAGGAACTCGAGGTGGTGGGCCTGATGAACGTGCAGATCGCGATCCAGAACGGCACCATCTATATCCTGGAGGTCAACCCGCGCGCGTCGCGCTCCGTGCCGTTCGTCGCCAAGACGTGCGGCGTGCCGCTGCCCCAGGCGGCGGCCCTGGCGATGGTGGGCCAAAGCCTGGCCGCGCAGGGACTGGAGCGGATCCCGCGCCCGACGTATTTCAGCGTCAAGGAGTCGGTCTTCCCGTTCATCAAGTTCCGCGGCGCGGATCCGATCCTGGGCCCCGAGATGAAGTCCACCGGCGAGGTCATGGGGACCGGTGCGAGTTTCGGCGAGGCCTACGCCAAGGCCCAATTTGCATCCGGCGTTATACTGCCTGCAGGCGGTCGCGCCCTGTTGTCCGTGCGCGATGCCGACAAGCGGGCTTGTATCGAGCTGGGACGGGCGCTGCTCCAACGCGGGTTCGAGCTCGTGGCGACGCACGGCACGGCGGCGGCGCTCAATGCGGCGGGCATAGAATGCGCCGGCATCAACAAGGTGCGCGAGGGCCGGCCGCACGTGGTGGACCTTATCAAGAACGATGAGGTCAATCTCATTGTCAATACCACGGAAGGCAAGCGCGCGATAGAGGAGTCGCGCTCGATCCGCCGCGAAGCGGTGGCGCACAAGGTGACTTATTACACGACGATCGCCGCCGCCAAGGCGACGGTCCAGGCACTGGATTACATAGACATGACCGACGTGAACGAACTGAAGAGCCTGCACGGGAGGTGTGCGTGAACCGCGTCCCGTTGACGGTGCGCGGCGCCCAGTTGCTGCGCGAGGAACTCAAGCGGTTGAAAAGCCACGACCGCCCGCAGGTCGTCGCGGCCATCGCCGAGGCCCGTGCGCATGGCGACCTGAAGGAAAATGCGGAATACCATGCGGCGAAGGAACAGCAGGGCTTCATCGAGGCGCGCATCCGTGAAATCGAGGCCAAGCTCTCGCAGGCCGAGATCATTGACGTGGCCCGGCTCAATCGCACGGGCCGCGTCGTGTTCGGCGTGACCGTGGTGGTGGCCGACGTGGACTCCGGCGAGGAGCACACTTACCAGATCGTGGGCGAGGACGAAGCCGACATCAAGGAAGGCCGCATTTCCGTCAGCTCGCCGCTGGCGCGCGCCTTGATCGCCCGCGGCGAGGGCGACGAGGTGCACGTGGCCACGCCGGGCGGGGAACGCGATATGGAGATCATTGCCGTTCGCTACGAGTAGGCTGTGCAAAACGCGGTGAGAGAGGATTCACCGCAGTAGAGAGCGCAGAGTCCACCGAGTTTTTGTGGAAGTCTCATGTTTCTTACACCCGCCTTCCTTGTGTGCTCTGCGATCTCTGCGGTCGATCTTCCACGGGGCGAAGGAAATGCAGGCGTCAGGAGGCAGGTGAGAGGCATGGGTAGCGGATTTGCGGCTGTACTGTTCCGTCGCCCCTTGCGCTTCGCGCCTTGCCGGGAAGCATGAGCGGCCGGCGCGGGAAATCCCGTCGCTGGGCGGCTGCCCAGGCACGGGATCCGTGGGTCCGCAAGGCACGCGCCCGCGGACTGCCGGCGCGTTCCGCGTTCAAGCTCGAGGAAATCGTCGAACGCTACCGGCTGCTGTGCCCGGGGCAGACGGTGCTCGAACTGGGCTCGGCGCCGGGGGGGTGGACCCGCCTCGCGGTGCAGGCAGTGGGTCCCTCGGGCCGCGTGGTCGGGATCGACCGCCTGCCCATGAAGCCGGTCGAAGGGGCGGTCCTGCTGACCGCGGATCTCGGCGATAAAGGGGTGCTCGGGCGCCTGCGCGAAGCGCTCGGGGGCGCGGCGGATGTTGTACTTTGCGATATTGCCCCCAACTTGACAGGTATACGCGACGTGGACGCGGCGAACCAGGCGGAACTGGCCGAATTGTCCAGTGCCTTTGCAGCGGCGGTGCTCAAGCCCGGCGGTGCCTTTTTCGTCAAGGCGTTCGAGGGCGAGGGGAGCCAGGCGCTGCGGCGGCGGCTGGCGGCCG